>NZ_JBQCGC010000010.1:0-7253 GCF_051956055.1 Amnibacterium sp. | reverse complement strand
GGCGATGCACGGGGTTGCGGTCGCGGCGGGTCGGTGCGCACGCGCGCGAGAGCGCCTCCGCCGCCCACTACAGTCGCCGTCCGTGCCAGCACTGTTCGGTCGTCGCAAGGCCGAATCCACGCCGTCGCGCGACCGGACGTCGACGGCGCGGCCGGACACCGCCGACCGGCGAGCGGCGTCGCTCCGCGACCGGACCACGCCGCTCATGCTCGGCGGACGGTACGAGCTGACGCGGCTGCTCGGCGAGGGCGGCGAGGCCAGTGTCTATGCGGCGCGGGACCGCTCGCTCGGCCGCGAGGTGGCGGTCAAGCTGTTCCGGCGGCAGGTCGCTCCGCCGTCCGCCGGAGCGCTCGAACAGGTGGAGGCGCGCGTCGGTGCCGCCCTCAACCACTACGCGCTCACCACGCTGATCGACACCGGCATCGACGTCGGCCCGGACGGCGCACCGCAGCTCTACCTCGTCATGGAGTACGTGCCCGGGGAGACGCTGCGGGAGCGGCTCAGCCGGGGGGCGATGGAGGTCTCCGAGGTCTGCTGGATGGGGTTCGACCTCGCCGAGGGTCTCGACTACATGCACCAGACGGGTTTCCTGCACCGCGACGTGAAGCCGAGCAACATCCTGCTCTCGGGCCTCCGGAGCGTGCGACCCGTGATCGCGAAGCTCACCGACTTCGGCATCGCCGCGCCCGTCGGCGAGCCGGACCTCAGCGAGTTCACCGTCGGCACGGCCGCGTACCTCAGCCCGGAGCAGGTGGAGGGGCTGGACGCGAGGCCGGAGTCGGACGTCTACTCGCTCGGGCTCGTCATGCTCGAGGCGATGACCGGCAGGACCGAGTTCCGCGGTTCGGTGACGCAGGCGGCGTTCGAGCGGCTCACGCGCGATCCCCGGATCCCGCCATCGATCCCTCCCCGGACCGCGGCGCTGCTGCGGCGGATGACCGCGCGCGTGCCTGGCGACCGGATCGGCCTGCACGACGTGGCGGTCGAGCTGCAGCAGATCCTCGTCGACGATCTGCAGGACCGCCGCGATCAGGCGGTGCGAACCCGGCCGAACGTGGCCGAGCCGGACGCCCTGCGTGCTGCGATGCGCCAGGGCCCCGCGGACGCCGACGCGGTGCTCCGCCTGGTGTCGGCCGCGACGGACGCCCCGAAGGCGCTCCTGCTGCTCGTCGAGGCGGATCGGCGCGAGGTCATCGGCGGCGCGCAGGGGTGGGCGCAGCGGCCCTCCGGGATCGAGGCGCGGCCGTTCCAGCCCTCCAGAGCGGCGGCCAGGACCTGGGCGCTGCCCGACGTGTTCGAGGATCCGGCGCTCGCCGGGCACCCGCTCCTCGCGGAGCCCCACGACGTGCGCGCCGCCGCGGGGACGGCGCTGGTCGCGCCGGACGGCGGCCGGCTCGGGACCCTGCTCGTCGCCGACGGACGGCGCAGGCCGTTCACGGAGGCGCAGCTGCGCGCGCTAGAGGACGCCGGCGACCTGATCGTCCGCGAGGCGGGGCTGCGCGCAGCCGTCCGACGGGCGCTCTTCCCCTCCGGCTGATCAGCGCCCACCGAACGCACATCCGCTGTGCGGAAGGGTCGGCGCGTGACCATGACCGTGACGACCATGGGCGGTGCGGTCTACTCGATCGAGTTCCGCGATCTCGACGGGGCCGGGCGCCGGCTCGCCATCAACCGGAACGGCGGACCGGACGATCCGCCCGAGACCAACAAGCCGATGCGGGCCGACACCTGGTACGAGGTGAGCGTGCTCACGCCGCTTCCGCCCGAGATCGGCACGCACGTGCGGATGATCCTCAACCCGATCGAGGACGACCCGGACCCGGTGGTGCGGCAGTCGACCGTCGTGGTCTCGGTGGTCGGCCTCCTCGAGTGAGCCCGGCTACGCCCTGCGCCGGCGCTGCGGAGCGATGAGCACGAGCGCCGGGTACGTCACGACGGCGACCGCGACGTGCATCACGATGAGCGAGAGCACGCCGCCCGCAGGCTGACCGCCGCGCAGGATCCAGAAGTCCGGCGCGAAGCTCACCACCGTCACGATCACCGTGAGCAGCAGGAACGGGACCCGAGCCCGCGACCAGATGGCGCCGGCGACCGGCCATCCGAGGCTCGCGAGGCCGATGCCGATGACCGTGAGCTTCGTCCAGTCGGGCGCCTGGAGGTGCCCGTAGCTCGCGAGCGCGGGGTCAATGGCGATCGTGGCGGCTGCGACCGCCGCACACGCGGCGAGCGAGAGCGCGATCGAGACGACGGCCGCGATGAGGAAGCGCACCAGGGTCGGCGTCCCGGCCAGTCCGGGCAGGTCCGCACGGAGGAGACGTGCGAGGGACGAGGTGCGAGCGGCAGCCAGCGTGGACATGCCCGAACCGTAGGTCCGGGCCTCGAAGAGACCGCCAAGACGCGAGGCGGTCAGGTGCGCCGTCTACGGTCCGCGTCATGCGCATCGTGATCGTGGGAGCGACCGGCAACGTCGGCACGGCGCTCGTGCGACGGCTCTCCCGCTCGGCCGACCTGGACCTCGTCGGCGTCGTCCGGCACCCGCCGCAGGCCGACCCGCCCTACGACGGGATGGACTGGCGGGCCGTCGACATCGGACGCGCCGGTGCCCGGACGAAGCTGGTGGAGGCATTCGCCGGCGCGGACGCCGTGGTGCACCTCGCGTGGCTGCTGCAGCCGAACCACGACGAGGCGGTGCTGCGCCGCACGAACGTGGACGGGTCGCGGGCCGTGTTCGAGGCCGCGGCGGAGGCGGGCGTCGGGCAGCTCGTCGTCGCCTCCTCGGTCGGGGCGTACAGTCCCGGGCCGAAGACGCTCCGCGTCGACGAGACGTGGCCGACCGAGGGCGTCCGGAGCTCCCACTACGGGCGGCACAAGGCCGCGGTCGAGCGTCTGCTCGACGACGTCGAGGCTCGGCACCCGGACCTCGTCGTCACCCGCATGCGTCCCGGTCTCGTGATGCAGGGGGACGTGGGGCTCGAGCTCGACCGCCTGTTCATCGGGCCGCTCGTCCCGACCGGGTGGCTCCGGTTCCTCCGGCTGCCGCTCGTGCCCGTGCCGCCGACCCTCGTGTCCCAGGTCGTGTGGGCGGACGACCTCGCCGACGCGTTCGAGCGCGCGCTCCGCCGTCGGGCGGCAGGGGCGTTCAACCTCGCGGCGGAGCCCGTGATCGGGCCGCGCCGGCTGGCCGAGGCGCTCCACGGCGCGTGGTGGCCGACCCCCGCGCCGGTGCTGCGGGCGGGGCTCGCGCTCGCCTGGCGGTTGCACCTCGTGCGCGCCGATCCCGGATGGCTCGATCTGGCCACCGAAATCCCGCTCATGTCGACGCGACGCGCTCGAGCCGAACTCGGCTGGGCTCCCACGGTGGGGGCGGTGGACGCGGTCCGCGCCGCCGCGGCAGGAGTGGGGCGGCATTCGCGTGTGGAGGCGTCGCCCCACCTGCGCTGACGCGCACGCGGCCTCCGATCTCGGCGGCCGACGATTCCGTGCACGGACCCCGGTCGGGGTTGCATCCGGAGGTGGGTGCGCCTACCGTGCGGGGCGTCCGCGGCCCGATCGGAGGCGCCCATGGATGCGAAGCGGTTCGAGCCGGACGAGGCGACCGACCTGGTGCGGGCGAGCGACCCGCGCTGGTGGGCCGGTGGTGACGACGAGGCGCAGCGCTCCTTCGCGCGCAGCGCACTCGAATCCGTCGGTCGGGCGCTGGCCTTCGTGGCCGACGGGAGGCCGCGCTGGGTGGAGACACTCGCCACGGAGGGCGTGGTCGACTGGCCGCACGTCGAGGTCCTCGCGCTCACCGGGCGCGCGCTCCTCGTCCTCACGGTGCCGTGGGCCCCGGGCGAGACCCACCCGCGCCCGTCGATCCGGATCCACCCCCTCCGCACGGCGAGAGGGCTCGAGATCGACGGCTTCGCCACCGGACCCGACGGCCGCCCGGCCGGATGCACGGTCACCCTCCTGTTCGTCGATGCCGGTGTGCGCCTCGGCGGTGCCCTCGCTGCGGACCGCAGGGCGCTCGCCGAGCTCGTCCCCGCGCTCCGCGACCTGATCGTCGCCTGACCTGGGTGCGGCCTCCGCGTCCCCGATCCGAGGTCTGCTCCGAGGTCACCCGCCCTACTCTCAGCGAAGGAGGGCGCCATGGGGACGATGAGCTACATGGGGATGGTCGTCGAGTTCGACGACCGCGTGCTCACGCACCTGCAGATCGTCATCATGCAGAAGTTCCGCCGCGGCGAGGCGTTCCCCATGTCCTGGGTGGACGCGGTCTCGATCGGCAGCGGCCGGAGCGCGATGTGGCTCACGCCGTCGACGCCGATCTTCTTCAAGTTCGACGGCTCGCGCGTGCCCGCGATCGATCCGGACTGGGTCGACCGACTGACCCGGTCGGCGGAGAGCCCGCGCGGGCTCATCGTGACCGACGCCTCCGGCGAGCTCGTCCACGCGACCGGGGCGAACCATCGCCCGGTCGCGCTGCACAGCGCGCGGAACTGACCAGGTCCGACCCGCCAGGCTGGGGGTGCGGGCCCGTCCGGGCTCGACGCGGTCAGGAGGGGCGATGACGCACGCGGAGCTGGGGCGCCTGGCGCCGACCCTCATCGGCCTCGTCGTCCTGTGCGGCGTGACCGTGGTGGTCCTGACGGTCGCGCGCGTGCCGCAGCGCTGGGGGCCGACGCTCGCGATCGTGCGGGCGACCGCGCAGCTCGCGGTCATCGGGTTCGTGCTCACCGGGGTGATCACGAGCTTCGGCTGGGTGGCCCTCGCCCTGCTCGTGATGCTCGGCGTCGCGATCGCCACCTCCACCGGCCGACTCGGGTGGAGCCGCCGTCATCTCGGAGTGGTCGCCGCCGCCATCCTCGGCGGCGCCGGGGTCGCCGTGCTCACGGTGTTCGCCTCCGGCGCGCTGGACCCGACCCCGAGGTACCTGCTCGCCGTCGGCGGCATCGTCGTCGGCAACGCGATGGCGATCACGACGCTGACGGCCAGGCGGTTCCTCGCCTCCGTCGACGAGCAGTGGGACCAGGTCGAGGGCTGGCTCGCGCTCGGTGCCCGGCCGATCGAATCGACGAGGACGCTCGCGCGTGCCGCCGTGCACACCGCGCTCGTGCCCTCGGTGGACCAGACGCGGACCACCGGGCTCGTCACCCTGCCAGGCGCCTTCGTGGGCGCCGTGTTCGGCGGCCTGTCCCCGGTGGAGGCGGGCCGCTTCCAGGTGGTCGTGCTCGCGGCCATCCTCGCCGCCGGATCCGTCGCCTCGGTGCTCGTGGTGCGGCTGCTCGGGGCTGTCGAGCAGCGCCCCGTGCCCCGCTGAGGGAGGGTCAGACGGCCGCGATCACCCCGGTGACCAGCAGGACGGACAGCACCGCGGCGAGCGCCACGCGGTACCAGACGAACACGGTGATCGAGTGGTGCGCGACGAGGCGCAGCAGCCAGGCGATCGACGCGTAGCCGACGAGGAAGCTGACGACCGTCGCGATGAGCGTGTTGACCCACCCGACGCTGCTCGCGACGTCCCCCGCGGAGGTCGCGGCCTCGAAGGCGCCCGCCGCGACGAGCGCCGGGATCGACAGGAGGAAGGCGAACCGGGTCGCCGACACCCGGTCCAGCCCCCGGAACAGCCCCGCGCTGATCGTCGCGCCCGAGCGGGAGACGCCGGGGACGAGCGCGAAGCACTGCACCACCCCGATGACGATCGCGTCGACGACGCTCAGCTCGCCCTCCGATCGCTCCTTCCGGCCCAGCCGCTCGGCGAGCACCATCACGACGCTCCACACCACGAGTCCGGCGACGACCACCCAGAGGCTGCGGAGCGCACCGGTGACGAGGTGACGCGCCAGGAGCCCGACGACGCCGATCGGGATCGATCCGACGATCACGTACCAGGCCATCCGCCAGTTCGGGTCGGAGCGCGCGTCGGCGTGGACCAGCCCCCGGATCCAGGCCCCGATGATCTGCACGATGTCGCGCCGGAAGTAGACGATCACCGCGATGATCGCGCCGACCTGGATGATCGCGGTGAACGCCGTCACCCCGGCGTCGTTCACGGGCAGCCCGAGCAGCTCCTCGACGATCGTCAGGTGGCCGGTGCTCGAGACGGGCAGGAACTCGGTGAGCCCCTCCACGACGCCGAGCAGGATCGCCTGCAGGGGATTCATTCGGGTCCGACCTCCGTCAGCGGGTGCCGGGATCGGCGGCGCCCGCCCGCGGACGCTATCGATCGGGGCGGCGCCGATCCGGGGACGCGCCGCCGGTGCCGCGATCCGGTGCGGGTCCCACGTCGCGCGCGCCGTCGGTCGAACGCGAACTGGGGGCACCGCGCCGAGCCGCCGTCGCGTTCACTGGGGGGTCGACAGGACGGCGCTGGGGGGCGACGCATGGCGAGGACACGGCGATCGGGCCGGTGGGCGATGGCGGCGGGGGCCGGCGCGGTCCTCACGCTGACCGTGAGCACCGCCGCGCTCTCCGCCTCCGCCTCGACCGGGACCGCACCGGGGACCGGGACGGCGGCCGTCGTGCAGTCGGTCCTGGACCGCGTGCTGGGCCCGGGATCCGCGATCGTCCAGGTGTCGGACACCGTGCGGACCTCGACCGGGCTCACCACCACGCAGCAGGTCGGCTCGGCCGTTCCGTCGAGCATCGCGACGCTCGGCACGACCACGGCATCCGGCTCGTCGCAGGCGGTCGTCCAGCAGAACGCGGTCTCCGGCACGACGACCACGGTCGCGACGCCTGCGGGCGCGCTCGTCCGGCGCTCGGTGTCGGTCGCGGTGGATCGGACCCGGCTGGGCGGCCGGAGCCTCGCCGCGATCCGCGCGCTCGTCACCGGTGCGGCCGGTGTGGTCGCGTCACGCGGCGACCGCGTCTCCGTGGTGGTCACCCGGTTCGCCGCCCCCGTCGCGCCGGCGGGCGCCCCGTCCCCGACGCCGCTGTCCCTCCTCCTGCCGTTCGTCCCCCAGCTGCTGTGGGTGCTCGGGGGCGTCGCGGCGCTCGCGGTGCTCGCCGCCGCGGTCCGGGGGAGCCGCCGCCCCGCCTGACCGGCGCGCAAGTGGATGACGCGCTGTCCCTCATTCGACGACGCGCGACGTCGAATGAGGGACAGCGCGGCGGAACAGCCGTGCTGCGCGCGCCGTCTTGGCGGTTTTTGAGGCCGCACCCCCGATGATCGGGCCGGTGCGACCGTCCACGCCCTCCGGGAGATCGCTCTTCGAGCGCATCTACACCCTGGTCGTGCTCGTCAAGGGACTGGACGGCACGGTCGAGCT
>NZ_JBQCGC010000009.1:0-35176 GCF_051956055.1 Amnibacterium sp. | reverse complement strand
CCTGCGGTGCTCGAGGCGCTGCGGGAGGCGGCGGCCCGCGGCACGCGGATCGCGTCGGTCTGCACGGGGGCCTTCGCGCTCGCGGCGGCGGGCCTGCTCGACGGGCATCGGGCGACCACCCACTGGGAGCAGGCCGCGGATCTCGCCGCGCAGTACCCGGCCGTCCGGGTCGACCCGGACGTGCTCTTCGTCGACGAGGGCCAGGTGCTCACCTCGGCGGGCGTCGCGGCCGGCATCGACCTCTGCCTGCACCTCATCCGCCGCGACCACGGCGTGCGCGTCGCGGCCGACGTCGCGCGCAGGATCGTCGCCGCGCCATACCGCTCGGGCGGGCAGGCGCAGTACCTGCCCCACGCGCTCCCCGAGCGCACCGGCCGGACGTACGACCGGACCCGCGAGTGGGCGCTGCGTCGGCTCGCCGATCCGCTCACGGTCCGCGAGCTCGCCGCGCACGCGGGCGTCTCCTCCCGCACCTTCGCGCGCCGGTTCGTCGAGGACACCGGTCACCCGCCGCTGCAGTGGCTCCTCCGGGCGCGGCTCGATCGAGCCCGCGAGCTGCTCGAGGCGACCGACCTCGGGCTCGAGCAGATCGCGGCGCAGGTCGGGCTCGGCACCGCGCACAACCTCCGCAGCCACTTCACCCGGGTCGTCGGCACGACCCCCGGCGCCTACCGCCGCGCGTTCACCGCCTCCTGAGCGGTCCGCTCAGGATGGCGTGCGCGCGAGCAGCGCGAGCAGCTCGAGTCGCTCGGCGCTCTCGCTGCGCGCCTCCGGGTAGTAGACGACGAGGATGAGGTCGCCGACCGGCAGCTTGTCGCGGTGCAGCCGGAGCGGACCGACGACCGGATGGTCGAGCGACGCGGTGCCGCCCTCGAGCCGACGCACGTCGTGCCTCGCCCAGAGCGAGCGGAACCGGGCGCTGGCGAGGGAGAGCTCGCCCACGAGCTCGATCGCGCGCGGGTCGTCCTCGGCGTCGCCGAGCGATCGGCGGAAGGCGGCGACGAACCCCTCGACGGCCCGCTCCCAGTCCTGGTGGAACGCGCGCTCCTCCGGGTCGAGCAGGAGGGACCGCAGACGGTTCTCGCCGGGCGCGAGCCGCGGGCTGAGGGCCAGGGCGAGGTCGTTCGCGGCGACCACGTCGAAGGTGCGGTTCTCGAGGAACGCGGGCACCCCGATCGCGGCGAGCAGGTCGTGCAGCCTCGCGGGCACCCGCCCGGGCCTCCTGGCGCGCCGGAGGAGCGGGGTCGGGCCGCCGAGCCCGAGCAGGTACTCCGTCTCGACGTCGTCGAGCTGCAGGACGCGCGCGAGCGCCTCGAGCACCTGGGCGGACGGGTTGCGGTCCCGCCCGCGTTCGAGCCGGAAGTAGTAGTCGGCGCTGATACCGGCGAGGAGCGCGACCTCCTCGCGGCGCAACCCGGCCACGCGTCGGTTGCCGCCGCCCGGCAGCCCGGCCTGCTCCGGGGTGACCAGCGCGCGGCGAGCCGCCAGGTACGCACCGAGCCGGTTCTCCTCGTCCACGACCCGCACCGTAGCCGCCGCGCGGGCGGCGACGGGTGCCCTGTCACTCCACGTCTCACGGGGGTCCTCCCCGGCTAGGCCCCGGCGTCCGACGATCGAGCCGTCCGGCCGCCGGCCGGACGGACAGACAGGAGCAGCACTCATGGACATCAGCGGACGCACCGTGCTCATGGTCGGCGGGACCGCCGGCATCGGGCTCGCGCTCGCCCGGCGCTTCGCCGCCGCGGGCAGCACCGTCGTGGTCGGCGGCAGGAGCACCGACCGCGTCGAGGACCTCGAGACGGTCCGGATCGACGTGACGGACGCCGGATCCGTCCTCGCGGCGCGGGACGAGGTCCTCGCGAAGCACCCCGACCTCGACCTCGTGGTCACCATGTCCGGGGTCATGCTGCTCGAGGACCTGCGGGACCCCGCCCACGGGGAGCAGGCCGAGACGACGGTCGCCGTGAACCTGCTCGGCACGATCCGGGTGATCGACGCGTTCACCCCGCACCTGATCGGGCGCGGCTCGGGCGACATCCTCACCGTCACCTCCGGCATCGGGTTCGTGCCCTTCCCGCTGATGGCGACCTACGGCGCGACGAAAGCGGGGGTGCACTCCTACACCGAGTCCCTCCGCGCGCACCTCGCGGGCACCGGGGTCGGTGTGACGGAGCTGATCCCGCCCGCGGTGGCGAACGCGGGCCAGCAGCGCCTCAACCCGAACGCGCTGCCCATGGACGGCTTCCTGGACGAGGTGCTCGGCCTCCTGCAGCAGGACCCGACACCGGCGGAGATCGTCGTCGAGGCCGCCCAGTACCTCCGCAGGGCCGGACGCAACGGCACGTACGCCGACCTGCTCGCCGCCCGCTCGAAGCCGCTCGAGCAGCTGCCCGGCCGCTGATCCCGCCCTCAGCCGGCCGGCGCCCGCACGGACGCCGGCCGGCCGTGGCGGACGAAGACGGCGGCGCGCCGCTGCACCCGGCGCTCCCACCGCTGGAGCGGCGAGCGGGGCGGTGCCTGCCTCGGCGCCTGGTCCGCCGCGTAGAACCAGCGCTTCGCGAGCTCGGCGAGCACCAGGTAGGACCCGATCATCGCCAGCAGCGCGAGGAAGTACGGCGCCGGGACGAGGGAGAAGCCGAGCAGCGGGGCGAGCGGCGTGAACGGCAGGGCCACCCCGATGGCGGCCGTGAGCAGGGGGACGACGAGCACCGGGATGCTCGGCCGGCTGCGGAAGAACGGCACCCGACGCGTGCGGATGACGTAGATGACGAGCGTCTGCGTCGCGAGCGACTCGATGAACCAGCCCGTGCGGAACTCGGCGGGCCCGGCATGGAGCAGCAGCAGCATGACGCCGAAGGTCGCGAAGTCGAAGATCGAGCTGATCGGCCCGAAGATGACCATGAAGCGGCGGATGAAGCGGATGTCCCAGGCCGCGGGCCTCGCGATCACCTCCGGGTCGGTGCGGTCGGTCGGGATCGCGAGCTGGCCCGCGTTGTAGAGCAGGTTGTTCAGCAGGATCTGCGAGGGCAGCATCGGCAGGAACGGGAGGAACAGGGAGGCGCCGGCGGCGCTGAACATGTTGCCGAAGTTCGACGACGTCGCCATGAAGACGAACTTCATCGTGTTGGCGAAGATGCGGCGCCCCTCCGCGACGCCGTCGGCCAGCACGTCGAGGTCCTTCTCGAGCAGCACGACGTCGGCCGCGTCCTTGGCCACGTCGGTGGCGCTGTCCACGGAGATGCCGACGTCCGCGTGATGCAGGGCGACGGCGTCGTTCACCCCGTCGCCCAGGAAGGCGACCACGCCCCCGTGCCCGCGGGCGACCTTGACGATGCGGGCCTTCTGATCGGGCGTGACGCGGGCGAAGACGGTCGTGTCCGGGATCCGCCGGGCCAGCTCTCCGTCGTCGAGCTCATCGAGCTCCGCCCCGGTGAGCAGCCCCGTCACGGGCACGCCGAGCGTCCCGCAGACGGCTGCGGCGACCGTGCCGTTGTCGCCGGTCACGAGCTTGACCTGGACGTCGAGACCCGTGAGGCGCCGGATCGCGTCGCCGGCGTCCGCCTTGGGCCGGTCGACGAAGGTCAGGAACCCGAGCAGGCGGAGCCCTGCCTCGTCCGCGGCCGAGAGCGCGCTGACCGGATCCGGCAGCGGCCTGGAGGCGATCGCGACGACGCGGGCGCCGGCCGAGAACAGGCGCTCGAGCGTCTCGCGGCCGTCCGCCGCGCTCGCCCCGCTGCGGGCCAGCACCGCCTCCGGCGCCCCCTTCGTGATGAGCAGCCGCCCACCGTCCGGCGCGACGACCGCGACGCTCGCGAGCTGCCGCTCGTGATCGAACGGCAGGGCGGCCAGACGGCGGTAGGCGCCGACGCCGTCCGCAGCGTTCGTGAGCGACGCCGCCGCCGGCGCGCGCCACAGCGCCTGGTCGAGGTCGTTGCCGCCGACGGGACCGCCTGCCTCCCCCGTCGCCTCGTTGCAGAGCAGCCCCCACCGCAGCAGCTCGGGCGCGGGCGCGCCCGCCGGATCGACCGCCTCCGCGAAGGTCGTCCTCCCCTCGGTCAACGTGCCCGTCTTGTCCGTGAAGAGCGTGCGGATGTCGCCGAGGTCCTCGATCGCGACGAGTCGCTTGACGAGCACCTTCTTCGCCGCGAGCTTCCGCGAACCGGCCGAGAGGCTCACGGTCACGATCGCCGGCATCATCTCGGGCGTGATCCCGACCGCGATGGCGAGGGAGAACAGCAGCGCGTCGATGACCGGCCGCCCGAACGCGGTGTTGATCGCGAAGATCCCCAGCGTCAGGATCGCGGCGACCGCGACCAGGAAGCGGGAGAACGCGGAGAGCCCGGCCTGGAACGCCGTCCGCGGCGCCTCCTCCGCGAGCCCCGCCGCGATCGCGCCGAACGCGGTGCCGCGACCGATCGAGGTGACCACCCCACGCCCGCTGCCGCTGTGGACGATCGTCCCCATCCGCGCGCAGCACGGCAGGTCGAGGCCGCTCGCCTCCGGCGCCGCCGCCGCCGTCTTCTCGGCCGGCGCCGACTCCCCGGTGAGCAGCGCCTCGTCGCACTCGAGCGCGGTCGCGGCGAGCAGCCGGAGGTCGGCGGGCACCAGATCCCCCACCCGCAGGTCGACCACGTCGCCCGGCACCAGCGCGGTGACGTCGAGGGCGATCGGGTGCCCGTCCCGCCACACCACGGCGCGCCGCGTGATGCGTGCGTGCAGTGCGGCGACCGCGAGCTCCGCCCGGTACTCGTTGACGAAGCCGAGCCCCGCGCTCAGGGCGACGATCACGACGATGATCACCATGTCGGTCCGATCGCCGGTGAGCCCGGCCACGGCCGCGCAGATGAGCAGCAGCACGACGAGCGGGTTGCGCAGCTGACCGCCGAGGACCACCCACCAGCGCACCTGCCTGGCGTGCACGAGATTGGGGCCGGCCGCCTCCCGGCGCGGCACCGACTCCGCCGTCGTCAACCCGGTCGGCCGGGAACCGACCCGCGCCAGCACCTCGTCGACGGGCAGACGGGCCGCGGTCACCAGCTCGAGCTCGCCGTCCGTGAGCGTCCGGGTGACCGCCGGCGCGGTGCGCGGAGGGCGGATGCCGGTCACAGGATCCATCTGCGCCGGTCGCGCGCTCGGCCGTCAGGGGCGAAAGGCCTCGACGTTCGTGCGCGACCATGAAGGGCGCGCGCAGCGCCTGAGGGACGGAGGGCCGGGTGATCGCCGACGTGCTCGGGGCGTCCGGGGTGTACGCCGACCCGCTGTGGCGGGTGGAGGTGCCGCTCACCCCGCTCGAGCAGCGGCTGCTGCGCGCCCCGTCCGTTCGCCGGCTGGCGTTCATCTCCCATGCCGGGGCGTCCTCGATCGCGACCACGCAGAGCTACTCACGGCTGGAGCATTCGCTCGGTCTGCTCGCACTCGTGGCGCACTTCACGCCGGAGGACCGGGCGGCTCGCGTCGCGGCGCTGCTGCACGACATCGGGCATCTGCCCTTCAGCCACACCTTCGAGGGGCTGGCCGGGCTCGACCACCACGTCCTCGGCGCTGCGGCGATCCGGGACCTCGCCGGCGTCCTCCGTGACGGTGGCATCGACGCCGACGAGGTGATCGCGATCGATCGGGGTGAACGGCCCTCCGCGCTCCACGACCGCGCCGGTGTGCTGCGCCTCGATCACCTCGACTCGTTCGTGCGGAGCGGCCGCAGCCACGGCCGGACCGTGCAGGCACCGCCGGAGACGCTGCGCAGGCTCCGGCTCGAACGCGGAGCCGTCGCCACCGACGCCACGACGGCGCAGTACCTCGTCGAGCTGATCGCCGCCGAGGCGCGCGCGCACCTCTCGGAGATCAACGTCATCGCGAACGCCGTGCTGCGGGACCTGGCCGCGACCGTGTTCGAGCGCGCCGACAGCGCAGCGCGGTCGCGCCTCGCGCGGCTCACCGACGACCGGTTCTGGACCGTGCTCCTCGACGATCCTGCGACCGCCGCCGACGCACAGCGTCTCCGGGACGACCCGCTGCAGTGGTGCGCATGCCCCGCCTCCCCGGACGCACCGGCCGGCGATCACGTGCTCCGCCACGAGGTCCGGCGCCTCTACCTGGACCCGCCGCTCGTCGACGGGGAACCGTTCCGGGGAACACTCGGGGACCTGCCCGCCGCGCCCGTCCGGTACACCGTCGCCCGGAGGTGAGGTCGCGAGCTACGGCCCGGGGGTCAGTTCGAGCAGCAGCGTGTCGGAGCCGCCGTTGCGCCCGACCCGCTGGAATCCCAGCCGGTCGTACAGCTGCCGTGCCCGGTTCCCGTCCTCGACGCTCAGGCTGATCGCGCGGAGCCGGAGCCCACGTGCGCGCCCGATCAGGGCCTCCATCAGCCGGGTGCCGGCGCCCTCTCCTCGGTGCCCGGGGAGCACGCCGATGCTGAGCTCCGGCACGTCGTCGGCGACGTAGCCATAGCCGGCGTCATCGGCGGGGAGGAACCGGAACCAGGCCGCACCGACCGACACACCGTCGGACGTCTCAGCGACCACGCCGACGTCGCCCGTCCTCGGCCAGCCCGTGAGGTAGCGCGACGTGGGCGTCTCCTCGAGCGTCATGCGCGATTCACCGTTCCAGTTCGCCGCCTCGAGCAACGCGCGCGCGAGCACGTCGACGTCCTGGTCGGTGGCGCCGCGGATCACCAGGTGCGCTGCCATCGCAGGTCAGCATGGCCCACTGCCGCGAGGCGTCGCCACCGTGGTGCAGTGGGGGCCCTCCGAAAGGTCGGTCAGAAGGGGGTGTGCTCCGTTTCGTCGATGGTGCGGATGCGCATGGCGGTCTTCATGGTCTGCACCCCGCCCCACTTGTTCCGCCAGTACGGGGTGCCGTCGTCGCCGATGCGGACGTCGGCGAACCCCGCATCCTTCGCCTGATGACTCCTGCGGCACAGGACCTGCAGGTTCTGGTGCCGGGTCCGCCCGTCGTGCTCGAACCGTTGCACATGGTCGATGTCGGCCCGGTGGGCGGGGAGTCCGCACCCGCAGCCGCAGGTCGGCTGCCGCAGGTGCAGGAGCTTCTTGAGCCCGGCGGGGATGTACCGCTCGTGGGAGTCGAATCGCAGGATCACGTCATCGACCGGGTCGATGACCGCGCGGGTCCAGGTCGCCGTGTGCGCGATCAGGGTCCGGGCGGTCTCGGCGTCGATGCTGCCCATCCCCGCCACCCGCCCCGGCGCATCGGCGGCACCCGTGGCGGTGTCGGCGGGGATGGTGACCAGGATCGTCGCGTCGATCAGCTTCCTGGCAGGGTCCCCGTCCCCGGTCTCCCCGGACGTGCCGGTGTCGCCGAGGCGTTCGAACGGGTACGACGGCCCACCGGCCGCCGGCCCCCGCATGCACCCCGTCAGCAGCGCATCGACCGCGGAATCCACCATCAGACACCCCAACGTGCGGCACTCCCCGTCCCGCCCGTGCGCGGCCACGGCGTGCTTCCGGATCCGGTCGTACACGGCCGCGATATCGATCGCGGTGGAGTGGATCTCCAGCACCGCCTGCCCGTCCTGCGTCGCACGAGCCCGCACGAACCGCCGGTTCGTGGCCTCCGTATGCCGCTCGGTCGTGGTCTCCGGCTCCAACTCGTCGCGGAGTTCGTGCAGTTCCCGCTCGACCGCCCTGACTCGCTCGGTCTGGACCAGTTCCGCGGCCTTCGCGTCGAAGACCTCGTAGTGCGTCGCGGGGAGGCCGATCGCGATCGTCCCGGCCGCGACCGCGGCGTCCTCCGACGCCGCCCCACCCAGGAACACCGCCCACGTGTTCGGGAGGTGGTCCCGCAGCATCCGCGCCGCCTCCAGCCGCCGTTGGACCTGGGAGCGGGTGACGCGCAGCTCGTTGGCCTGATGCAGCAGGAACCCGGTCACCACCGGGTCGTCCGGACGCGGCATCGTCCCGGTCTGCTCCTGCTCCTCCAACAGCATCGCGTCCATCCCCGCCAGCATCAGATGCAACCGCACCGCAGCCGCAGCGTTCACCATCCGATCCGCATGCTGCAACGAACGCGTGAACAACTCCTCCCGCGCATCCAACAACGCGAACGGATCATCCGGAGGACTCAGGGGCGGTGGGGCGCCGCCGGGATCAGTGGGATCTGACATACGAACACTCCACCACACCCCACCGACAGAGATTCGCAGACGTATTCGACTTACTCGGTTCGCAGCCGAGCGAGGACACCGCGCGCCGTCTCCAGTGGAGACTCGCCCGTCCGGACCTCGATGTGCCGGCCGGGCAGCCGCGTGTAGTCCACCTCGGCGTCGGGTTCGGTGAGCTGTCGCCGGTCGGCATCGGCATGGGCCGGGTGCCGCTCGCGCTCCCGGATCCGCCGGAGTCGCTCGTCGCGGTCGGCGCTGCAGATCACGCAGATCAGGTCGAGGTCGTACTCGTCCCGCCAGCGACGGAGCACGCCCCAGTCCGCCGGCTCGTGCATGGTCGCCTCGATGATCAGGTCGACCCGGTTCGCCAGCTGCCGTTCGGCCAGCGACTGGAACACCCGGAACGAGAAGGGCGTCTCGATCCCGGCGTCGTGCAGTGAGGCCTTGACGTCGTCCTTGTGCAGGCACGCGACGTTCAGCTCACGGGAGAGCAGATCGGCGAGGGTCGTCTTCCCCGTGCCGCCGAGGCCGCAGACGAGGATCAGTCGCCGCCGGGAACGGGCGGCACCGCGCTCGTGCGATCGCATCGCCCCATGATGCGGGCAGCGCTCTCCGGGTCGCCCGCGCGGATCAGCGCCCGAAGAAGCCGAACCCCACGGTCACGATGAAGGCGACCACCAGCGAAACACCGGCGGTCGCAGGCGCGACGACCCGTGCGGGGAGCCGTGCACGCTTCGCGAGCGCCCGGCCGCCGATCCACGCCACCGCGAAGAGCACCAGGAGGGCGAGCAGGCCCACCGCCGAGAACGCGAGATCCCCGTCGTTCCAGGTCGCGTCCCAGTCGTCCTGCAGCAGCGAGACGACACCGATCACGCCGAGCATCGTCAACGCGAGCGGCAGCGCCGCCACCAGTCCGGCGACGATCCCCAGCACGCCGGCCACGACCAGCGCCCAGCTGCGAGGTACTCCGCCGAAAGCCGCCTGCTCGACCGCGGTGCCGGGAGCCGCCCCGTCCGACTCCCGCACCTCGGTCACCACGCCAGAGTCGCACCGGCGCGGGCTCCGGTCAAAGGACCGGTGCGGTGCGCCGTGAGGGCGCGAGAATCGACGTGTGATGGAGCCCGTCGCCCGAGTCACCCTGCTCAAGCAGGACATCCCTGCCCATCCGACCGGGACAGTCGAGGTGCGGCGCATCACGCTGCAGCCGGACGTCGCCGGCGGCCCGCACCGGCACAACGGGCCGGTCTTCGGCTCGATCGAGCGCGGGTCGGCGTGGTTCCAGGTGGACGGCGGCGAGCCGGTGCTGCTCGCGACCGGGGACGTGTTCTACGAGCCCGCCGACACCCGCATCGATCGCTTCGACGCCACCAGCGAGGGCGTCACGTTCCTCGGCTTCTTCCTCACGGGATCCGGCCAGGAGCCGCGGCTCACCCCGGAGGCGCAGCCGTGACGGCCCCGGCCCGGGCGACCTCCGAGTCCGCAGCGGTCTCCGTCGTCGTGCGTCCCTATTGGTTGAGCTCGTGGTTCCTCCGCGCCTTCGCCCGTCCGTTCGTCGTCGTGGACGGTCGCGAGCACCCGGCCCGGTGGTCACGTCCGCTCCGCGTCCAGGTGCGGGCGGGAGCACGGAGCATCGGTGCGGGCATCCGGTACCCGGGGACGAGACGGCTGCTCGGCTACCGCCCGCTCACCGTCGACGCCACCCCGGGCGAGCAGGTCGAGCTCCTGGCGCGCAACGGACCACTCAACAGCGAGCCGTTCTTCATGACCGTACTGTCCTGATCGCACCCGGCGCGGCTCAGTTCCCCGTTGCGACCAGCCGACCGGGAAGCGCTCGGAGGGAGCGGAGCGCCTCCGGATCCCGATGCCGCCCATCGCGGTCGACGAGCACCGCGCGCAGCCCCGCTCCGCGCGGCGCGTCGACGTCGAGGTCCGGCAGGTCGCCCACATGCAGCACCTGTGACGGCCGCAGTCCGAAGCTGCGACATGCCGCCAGGTAGGCCTCGGGATCGGGCTTAGAGGTGCCCAGGTCCTCGGTGGTGAGCACGAACTCGAACCGGTCGCCCAGACCGACGGCGGTGAGCTTGGCGCGCTGCTGCGCCGCCGCGCCGTTGCTCAGGATCCCGAGCCGGATATCCCGTGCGGCGAGCGCGCGGAGCGCGTCGTCGACGTCCGGGAACGCTCGCCATGCCGCTTCGTACTCGACCAGGTAGCCCGCGAAGACCGCGTCGAGTCGCTCGGCCGTCCACGTCGACGCCTCCGGCAGCACGTCCCGCAAGCGCGCCCGCCGTTGCTCGTCCCAGGTGAGCAGGCCCGACCGCCACTCCCCCACCCGGCGCTCCTCCGCGGCGAGCCAGGCCGTGATCGACGTCGCGGACACCGTCATCCCGACGGACGGCAGCCACGCCTCGAGGGCCCGGTGCGCCGCGCCCTCATGGTCGAAGAGCGTGCCGTCGAGATCGAAGAGCACGGCTCGGATCCCTCTTCCGGCCGCACCCTCCACTCCGCAAGTCTGACCCGCCGCCGCACCTCCACATGCCTCCGTACGGTCGACGAGGAGGTGTCCATGCTGTACGTCCTCGCGACCCGTCACGGCTTCGGGCCGGAGCCGCCCTCCTGGGCGACATCACTATCCCCGGCGGGTCGGTCTCCCTCCGGGTGGCCGGCTCCACCCGAGAGCGCACGCCTTCGCCACCGGGCACGGCGTGCACGAGATCCTCCTCCTCCGCTCAGGTGAGCTGAGGGAGCCCCGCCCGGTCCGGGCGCGATCCGACGAGACGGGCGTGCGAGGACGCCCGGGATGTCGGAAATCGCCCGTGTCCCGCGCTCAGATGGCCCGGCGGCACCCGTCCGCCGCGCGACGCTCCCGCCAGAGGCGGTCACCACACCGACGGCAGCGTCTGCGACGTGAAGTAGAGGTCTGCGACGCCGAACACCACCCCGACGGCCATGAGGGCGATCGCGCCTCGCCGGAGCACCCTGGTGTCGGTCATGCGCGCGTCGTGGATCGCCAGCGCGAGCAGCGCACCACCGATCACGACGCAGATCCAGCACGCGTTCGCGAGCAATGGATCGCGAAACGGGTCCACGCCGACAGTATGACCAGGCGGCGCCCGCGGCGTACCGGGCGTCGTCACCACTGCGCATCGAGCCGCGTGGGCACGGGGCGGATGCTCGACGTGCTCGAAACGGTGATGGGCGGGCTCGGCGACGGCCCGAGCGCGGGACCGGCAAGATCGACGGTGCGCTGCAAGCATCGGATTCGCGGAGCCGTCGCGACCGAGGAAGGATCCGCGTGCCCTCCGTCTCCGAGATCGTCGCCGTCACCCTCGCGCAACACGTGGAGCACGTGTTCGGGGTGATGGGCAACGGCAACGCCTGGTTCCTCGATGCGCTCGAGCGACGCACCGGCGCGCACTACTGGCCCGTCCGGCACGAGGCGGGCGCGGTCGTCGCCGCCGACGCGCACTTCCGCGCCTCCGGTCGTGTGGCCGCGGCGACGACGACCTACGGAGCGGGCTTCACCAACGCGCTGACCGCGCTCGCCGAGGCCGTCCAGGCGCACGTGCCGCTGGTGCTCGTGGTGGGTGACGAGCCCACCTCCGGGCCTCGAGCGTGGGATGTGGACCAGATCGCGCTCGCGTCCGCGGTCGGAGCGCGCACGTACACGGTCGGCCGTACCGATGCCGCGGCGACCACGGTGATCGCGCTCGAGCACGCGCTCGCGTATCAGCTGCCGACCGTGCTGGCCATCCCGTACGACGTCGCGCGCGCCGAGGGCGGCGAGCTGTCGACCGGGGTGGCGCTGCGCGTCCCGGCTCCCCTGCCGATCGACGGACCGTTCGCCCGGGCGGCGATCGCCCGAACGGCGCAGGATCTCGCGGGCGCCTCCCGTCCGCTGCTGCTCGCCGGTCGCGGGGCGTGGCTCGCCGGGGCGGGCGACGCCCTCGGCCGGCTCGCCGACGCGATCGGCGCGGTCACCGGCTCGACGGCGCTCGCGCGCGGCGTGTTCCCCCGCCCCGAGTACGACCTCGGCGTGCTCGGCGGGTGGGGTGCGGAGGGGGCCGTGGACCTGGTGCAGCGCGCCGATGCGGTCGTCGTGCTCGGCGCCAGCCTCAACCAGTTCACGACGCGCTTCGGTGAGCTCTTCGCGCCCGGCACGACCGTCACGCAGGTGGACGTCGCTCCGGCGGCGACCCATCCGCACGTCGGCCGGTTCATCCGCGGCGACGCCGCGCTGGTGGCGGAGGCGCTCATCGCGGAGCTCGCCGCCCTCGGCGCACAGCCCTCCGGGTGGCGCGAGTCGATCGACCGCGCCGCGCTGCTCAGGCGCGACCCGGGCGACCACGCCGCGCCGGACGGTCGGCTCGACCCGCGGTCCGCGGCGGTGCGGATCGGTGAGCTGCTGCCGGAGGACCGGGTCGTCGTCTCCGACGGCGGCCACTTCATCGGCTGGGCGAACATGTACTGGCCCGTCGCCGCCCCCGACCGGATGCTCATGGTCGGCACCGCCTATCAGGCCATCGGGCTGGGCTTCCCCTCCGTCGTCGGTGCGGTGACGGCGCGCCCCGCGTCGACCGTCGTGCTCACGACCGGCGACGGCGGCGGACTGATGGCGCTCGCCGACCTCGAGTCCGCCGTGCGCGCCGCAGCGGGCAGGGGGCTCGCGGTCGTCTGGAACGACGGGCAGTACGGCGCGGAGACGAACGTGTACGGAGCGCTGGGGCTCGCACCGGAGCCCATGCTCATCCCCGAGGTGGACTTCGCCGCGCTCGCCAGGGCGGTCGGCGCGGAGGGCGTGGTGGTCCGGACGCTCGACGACCTCGACCGGCTGCGGACGTGGGTCGCGGAGCCGGAGTCCGAGCGCCGGTTCCTGCTGCTCGACCTCCGCATCTCCCCCGCGGTGGTCGCTCCGTACCAGCTCGAGATCCTGCACCGCACGCGCTGAGCGGGCTCGCTCCGACGCGGCGACGACGAGCCGCGACGTCATCCGGCTCCGTGGCGGTCTACCAGCGGCGCCTGGGATCCTCCGAACGTGGCCAAGGTGCGAACACGTGCGCAGGACGGCCCTGACGGGGATTGGGCTGGCGATCCGCTGAACCCACCGTCTGCGCCGAAGACCAGGAGCCGGCTCTCGCGGTTCGTCGCCGAGTTCCTCCGACTGCCGCTGCTGATGATGGCCGGCGCGGCGGTGCTCGCCGTGCTCGTGTCGATCGCCGACGCGCATGCTGCGCCAGGCGTCCCCTGGCGCAAGGTCGCCGAGGTGGTGGTGCCCGGCAAGGACGCGCAGAGCTTCCTCTCCACGGTCGCCACGAGCCTGATGACGGTCACGTCGATCACGTTCTCCGTGCTCGTCGTCGCGGTACAGCAGACGGCGAGCTCCTTCAGTGCGGTCGTGTTCGACCAGTTCCTCCGCCGTCGTGCCAACCAGATCTACTTCGGGTTCTTCACCGCGATCACGATGTTCACGTTCGTGGTCCTCGGCCTCGCTCGCCCCCACCCGAACCCCGTGTACGGCGCCGTGGTCACCCTGGTGCTCGTCGTGGTGGGACTGGTCGTGCTCCTGCTGCTCGTCCACGGCACCGTCGACCAGATGCGACCTCAGACGGTCGTGCGATTCATCCACGACCTCGCGCTGGAAGCCCGGCAGCGCGAGCTCGAACTGCTCGGCCGCACGCGCGCCCACCGGCGGACGGACCCGGCGACCCGCTCGCGCATCGTGCGGCTCGACGACAACGGCTACGTGACGAGGATCCGTGTCGATGCGCTCGCGGCGATCGCGAAGCGGATCGGCGACGACGCGGAGGTGATCGTCGACGCCGCTCTCGGCCGGTTCGTCGTCTACGGGGACCCCGCAGTGCATCTCGTCGGCGTCGACGCCGACTCCGACCGCTGGGACGACGATGTGCGGCGAGCGTTCGCGCTCGACGACATCCGGGACGTCCAGATCGAGACGGGGTACGCCATCGACGAGCTCTCCAACATCGCCTGGACCAACGCCACCAGCGCGAAGCAGAGCCCGAACGCCGCGGTCGCCGCCATCCGCTCCCTCGAAGACCTCGCCGGCCGCTGGCTCATCGCCGGCGAACGGGACCGGTCGGAGATCTCCCTCCGCCGCGACAGCTCCCCCGTCGTCTACAAGGACGGCGCGGTCGAACAGGTCCTCTCCGCCCTCGCCGCATCGATCGTCGCCACCGCGGAGTCCCGGCAGGCGGACACCTGCGCCGAGATCCTCTTCGCCTTCGCAGGGCTCGCTCCGCGTCTCCGCACTGCGGACGACCGGACGGCGTTCGACCGGGCGCTCACCACGTCGCTGCCCGCGGTCGTGCAGCAGATCGAGCTCCCTCGCCTCGCCGATGCCCTGCAGGAGCTGGACGCCGTCCTCGACGGAGACGGTGAGACCGGGCGACGCGTTCGGCGAGCCCGAGAGCTCCTCGCCGCGGCGAACGATGACCTGGCCGCCTCCTCCCGCGCGAGCGAAGGAAAGGCCCACCCGCGCTGATTCCGGCGCGCTGCCGCTGAGGGAGCCGCCCGCGTCGAGGCTCAGACCGGACTCCGCCCCGGAACGGGGTCGGGTTCCGCCACCGGCGCGATGGTGTCGACCCGGCTGCCGTCGATGGACAGCGCGAGCACAGGGCGACGGTCGTCCCATGCGAGTCGGAGGATGACGCCTGCGGTCTCGCCGCGGGGTTCGACGAGTCGCGCGGCCGCGCGGGACACGAGCTGCGCGAGCTGCCACGGCGGCGGCGGCTCCTCCCCCGTGTCGTCGACGAGCAGGACGTCCACGCCTCGGGCGCGCAGATCGCGGACCACCGAGACCAACGGTTCCCGGACGAGCGCGCGACCGCGGATGCTGTCGCGCAACTCGGCCTCCAGCAGGCGGACGGCGATCGGATCGACCGCATCGCCCCGGGCGATGGCCTGAAGTGTGGGGACCGCCTGCTCCCGCACCTGCTCGAGCTCGGCGTCGACGGCGGTCGCGCTGGAGCGGTCGTGCGCTTCGCGCGCTGCGCGAGCCTGCTCGTCGGCGCGGGTCTCGCTGATCCGAGCGGCGGTGCGGTGGAGCGCCACGGCGAAGATCGTCCCTGCGATCAGCGCGACGGGCTGCCCGTAGACGAAGCCGAGGCCGAACACGGGCGAGCCGGTCGCGACGGTGCTCCACACGAGGACCGTGCATCCGGTGAGCGCGGAGCCGATCCAGGCGGACACGATCCTCGCTCGGAGCGCGAGACCGAACAGCAGGAAGTTGACCGCACCGAGCTCCCACGCATCGAGCCCCGGTGGGCGATCGATCGGGAGGTGCCACGTCATCGTCCACACCGCCCAGATCGAGATGGCGAGGATCGCGATCGTGCGCCACCGGGGCAGCGGTGTCGGGCTGGGGCTCGCGAGCAGCGCGGCAGCGACGACCACGAGGGCGAGGTCGATCAGGCCCGCCGGCGAGCTGCCCGCCGTGCCGACGAAGAAGAGGACCACCACCGAGTACACGACGGCGTAGCAGCCACCGAGGATCCACGCTCCACGGCCGACGAGCCCGAGCTCGGTGCCGACGTCCGGCGGGACGGGCGCACGACGACCGGTCATGGTCGGCTCCAGGTGAGTTCCACCAGCGTGCCGCGACCGATGATCCCGACGACGCGCGCGCGTCCGCCGGCTGCGGTCATCCTCGCGATGATGCCGTGTCGGATCCCGAGCCGCGACAAAGGAACGGCGGCGAGGTCGAACCCGGCTCCGTCGTCGAGGATGAGGACGGTCGCGGTCGAGGCGCTGGCGACGACGTCGACCTGGCGCGCGACCGGCCGGTCGTCCGGGGCGTGGCGGATGCTGTTCCGCAGCGCTTCGGAGCTCGCCTCGAGGATGGCGGCGGACGCTGCGGCCGGGATGCGGCCGTCGTCCGTCGTGGTGTAGTCGAAGACCGCCATCGGGTCCAGGCGGGTGGTCATCGCCTGCAGCTCCCACGCCAGCTCCGTCGGCTCGCGATCACCGCCGGCCGACGACACGTCGAGCTGCTCGACGGCCTCCAGCGCTCGTCGCGCCTCGTCTCGCGCGAGGTCGAGGTCGACCCGCGGGTCGGCATAGGCGAAGAGCGCGACGATCACACTGTCGTGGATCAGCGCGGCGATCCGGCGACGCGCGGTTCGCCGCGCCTCCGCCTCCGCAGCCTTGGTCGCCTCGGTGACGGCGGTCCTCGTCGCGTCATCGAGCCTGAAGCCCGCCCGCTTGAGCGCCGCCGCGAGCACCGCGAACAACGTGACGAAGAAGACGCTCACGATCGCGTTGCCGAGCGCCTCCTGACGGGCAGCCGACGGCACGGTGACCGCAGCGAGCAGGAAGATGCCGAGCTGGAGCGCGATGTTCGCCGAGACGGCCGGGAGCCATGACCACGCCACAGCTGCCGCGGCCCCCGCGATCACCGCGAGCGCTTGGATCCACGGCATCCCCGCTCCCGCCGGGAGCACCGCGCCCTGGAGTGCGAGCGGGGCCGCGAACACGGCGAGCACCATCGCGACCGACTGGACCCCGCACCACGTTCGCAGACGCCGCGTCCGGCGCAGGAGCCCGAGCAGCAGGATCGCGAACGCGGGGACCACGACCGCCGCGGCCGCGGACGCCGTCCACCACCACGGGAACGACGACGCCTGCGCGATCGCGCCGGGCAGGTTGAGCACGAGCAGGATGAGCGCGGCGGTCTGCAGCGTGAGCGCCATGACTCGCTGCACCCCTGCGGAGGCGAAGTCGTCGGGGACGACCACCGACCCGGTGCTCACCGCTCCGCCACCTGCCGACCGCACGAAGCGCTCATCGACGGAGCTCCGGGAGCGATCGCCCCCGGTGCCCGGCCATCGACCCGCGCGCTCGTCGCCCACGCGAGCACGGCGGACGGCGACGGGCGAGCGATCGGGACCGGCGTCCATCACGGCCGACGCCAGCACGCAGCACCGACGATCGACCGAGGTCCGGCCCAGCTCCGCGCGAACGGCACAGCACCCCGATCGTCGACCAGCGCTCCGCGACCGGTCACGAGACCGCCTTCCTCCGCCTCCGTAGGACCAGACCATAGTGTCCGATCCGTCGGCTCCCGATTCGAGCGCACCGCCGCGAGGCGGTCGGCCCGCGCGGGTCAGCGCCGACAGCCCCCGGTCTCGAGGTACTCGTGCACCATCCTGACGACGCTCGCCCCTTCACCGACCGCCGCCGACATGCGCTTCACCGATCCGCTTCGTGCGTCACCGACGGCGAAGACACCGGGCACGGAGGTCTCGAACGGCTGCCTTCGGGGGTCGTCGGACGCCACGCCGGAGCCGGTGACGAGGTAACCCCGTTCGTCGCGCTCGATCTCGGCCCCGAGCCACGATGTCGCGGGCGTCGCCCCGATGAAGACGAAGAGGTACGCGGCGGGCAGGTCTTCGCGCGTGCCGGAGGGCTGATGCTGGACGGTGACCGACTCGAGGCGATCCGAGCCGTGCGCCCGCACGACCACGGTTCGCAGATGCACGCTGATGCGCGGCCCGGCCTCCACCTGGGCGATCAGGTACCGCGACATGCTCGCTGCCAGGTCGTCCCCACGCACGATCAGGTGCACGCGTGAGGCGGTCTGGGCCAGGAAGACGGCCGCCTGCCCCGCCGAGTTCCCACCGCCGACCACGACGACCGGGTCGGTGCCGCATTCGAGGGCCTCGCTGATCGTCGCGGCGTAGTAGACGCTCGTGTGCTCGAAACGATCCAGGTTCGCGACGGCGAGGCGGTTGTACTGCATCCCGGATGCGATCACCACCGACCGCGGCAAGAGGCTCGTCCCGTCCGAGAAGCGGACGCGGAGCGCACCCCCGTCGACGACGAGCTGCTGCGCGGTGGCGGGCGCGAGGAGGGTGCCGCCGAACTTGGCGACCTGGACCTCGGCGCGCTCGGCGAGCTCGGCGCCCGAGATCCCGGAAGGGAAGCCGAGGTAGTTCTCGATCCGGGCCGAGCGTGCGGCCTGGCCGCCGGTGGCGACCGCGTCGCTGAGAACAACGGACAGCCCGTCGGAGGCGGCGTAGACCGTGGCAGCGAGACCGCCCGGCCCAGCGCCGACGACCAGCACGTCGCTGGACGTGCCAGGTCGGGCTCGCCGAAGACCCAGCGCCTCCGAGACCTCGACGATGGACGGATTGCTCAGGATGCGCGAGCCGCCGACGATGACGACCGGCACGTCGGCGACACCGACCCCCAGCCGCCGCAGGATCGTCTCGGCGGCAGGGTCACGGTCCAGGTCGAGCAGCCGGTGCGGCACGCGGTTGCGAGCGGTGAAGTCGAGCAGTCGGCGGGTGTCGGGTGAGAAGCGGGATCCGACGATGCGCAGGCCGCTACCGAACCCGATCGCCATCGACCGTCGGATGAGGTAGGCGCGCAGGATGACGTCGCCGATCAGTGGGTCGCTGGTCACGATCCGCTGCAGCGCCGGGATCGGCACCGCGAGCACCTTGCCGCTCTCGAGCGCGGTGATCGTGTCGAAGGAAGGCTCGCCCTCGAGCAGCCCGATGTCGCCCACGAAGCGGCCAGGGCCGTGGATCTCGACCCGTGTATCCGCACCTCCCACGTCTCGGCGGGCGGAGTCCTCGCCGCTCGGATCGGGATCGGAAACGCCGTGGTCGACGCTGAGCAGGCCCTCGGCCACGACGAGGAACGAATCGAGCGGCACACCCGCCCACGCGAGCACCTGCCGCTCCGAAACCGGCATGGTCGTCCCGACCTCGCTCAGCGTCTGCAGATGCGGCGGCGTGAGCCGCGGGTACGCCCCGAGCGTGTCGGGCGTTTCCGCCGGCGGCGACCACGTGTCGGGGCTGCCCATCACGCGAAGTTCTCGTCGAAGTAGCACCAACGCCAGTTCTCCCCCGGTTCGAGGGATCGGACGATCGGATGCTCGGCATGCAGCGCGTGTGCTCGTGCGTGTCTCATCGGTGAGGAGTCGCAGCAGCCGACCTTCCCGCACGTCAGACACAGCCGGAGGTGCAACCAGGGCGTGCCGAGCGCGACGCATTCCTCGCAGGCGCCAGGGGTGCGCGGAGCCACAGGACGGATGGAGGCCAGATGGGGATCGGGACGGCCGATCATGGGTCACCCTTCGAGGGCGCGCCGTTGCCGGGCGCCTTCTCGTGCTTCGCGTCCTGCACCATCGCCTCGTCGAACCAGTGACGCAGCGCCGCGACGGGTACCGCGCCCGCCCGACGCGCGATGACCTTGCCGTGGTGCGTGATCAGCAGCGTCGGCACGGCCTGCACCATGAATCGGGAGGACAGCCCGGGCGCCCGGTCGACATCCACCTTCACGAGCTTCACATCGCCTGCCCGCTCGGTGGCCAGCTGCTCCAGCGCCGGGCTGACCATCCGGCAGGGGGCGCACCACGTCGCCCACATGTCGACGATCACCGGCGGGTCCGCTTTGTCGACGATCTCGGCGAAGGTGTCATCAAGGGCGTCGACGATCCACGGCAGCGGCTTGTGGCAGTTCCCGCAGCGTGGGCGCCCACTGGCCCCGACGGGCACGCGGTTCGTGCGCCCGCAGTTCGGGCAGCGGATCAGCGTGGACGCGCCAGCGGCCGCGGTCGTCATGCGCCCACCCCGTCGTCGGAGGGCGTCCGGGCGGGGCTCTGCAGCCCGTCGACGACGACGCCGTCCCATAGGTCGATACATGGATCGGAGGGCACCTCCACTTCCTCGATGCGGGGGTAGCCGAGGCGCTCGAGCGTGGCTCCGGACCGCTCCCGGATCAGCGCCCTCGCTCCCCGGATCGCCATCGTGCTTCCCCCGTGGCCGGGTACTCGTTCCCGCCGGGGACCATTGCAGTCCGCCATCGCCCGGAGCGCATCGGCGGATCTGCCGATGCGCCGACGTTCACACGATCCGGTCTCCCCCGGTCGGACCCGCTTCCCACCAACTGCCGAACCCTCCATCGTCTCGCCGCGCGGTTCGCCGGAGATGTCCGCGCACCCCCGGGAAGAGCCGCTCAGGCGCTCGACACCGAGCGACCGCCCGGACGGCCCGTCCCCGCTTCGGCTCAGCGGACGACGGCGAAGCCGCCGGTCCAGCTCACCTTCTCGGCGACGGCGAGCGTGAGCTGCAGGAAGCCGAGCGCCTCGAGCTCCCGCGCGCGCTTGAGCGAGCCGGCGTCGATCGCGTCGATCGCGCCGCCCGCCGTGATCGCCCCGACGAGGGCGGTCTTCGCCTCGGCGTCGTCCCCGGCGACGAGCACGGTGGTCCGGTTCCCGCCGATCGAGCCGGCGGCGAGCGTCGCGGCGAACGTCGTGTTGAACGCCTTCAGCACGTGCGAGGACGGCAGAGCGGCGGCGAGCTCGGCCGCCGCGGACGAATCCGCCGGCACGGTCAGGCCGTCGAAGGTCTGGAAGTCGAGCGGGTTCGTGATGTCGACGACGGTACGGCCCGCGAGCTGGTCCTGGAATGTGGACGCGATCGAGGCGAGCGCCGGGTACGGCACGGCCAGCACGACGATCGAGCCCTCGATCACGGGATCCTTCCTCCCGGTGTCGATGTGCTGGATCGAGTGGTTCCCGGCGGCGAACACCGAGGCGATGGCGGACCCCATGTTGCCGGTGCCGAAGATCGTGATGACAGCCATGTCGGCCCTCCTGTCGAGTGACGCGCGTGTCCTTCACGCGGCTGCCTTTCTCGTCTCCTGGTGGCGGTCGATCTCCACCCTCAGGTCGTCGTCCACCACGTCGATGGTCAGCCGCGACCCGTCGGTGACGTCCCCGGACAGCAGCGCGCGGCCGAGCCGCGTCTCGATGTCGTGGGAGATGTAGCGCCGGAGCGGTCGTGCCCCGTACATCGGGTCGTAGCCCCGCTCCGCGATGAGCCGTCGAGCCTCGGGCGTGACCTCCAGGGTGATCTGCCGCTCCCGCAGCCGCGCGCGCAGCTCCCCCAGCTGGAGCTCCACGATGTCCTCGATCTGCTCCAGCCCGAGCGGGGCGAAGACCACGATGTCGTCGACGCGGTTGAGGAACTCCGGACGGAACCGCGAGCGGAGCTCGCCCAGCACATCGGACCGCACCTCCTCCGGGATCGCTCCCCCGGATGCGGCGGCCATGAGCAGCAGCTCGGCCCCGATGTTGGACGTCATGATGATGATCGTGTTCCGGAAGTCGACGGTGCGCCCCTGGCTGTCGGTGATCCGCCCGTCGTCCAGCACCTGCAGCAGGGTGTTGAAGACGTCCGGGTGGGCCTTCTCGATCTCGTCGAAGAGGACCACGCAGTACGGCCGCCTCCGCACCGCCTCGGTGAGCTGGCCGCCTTCGTCGTAGCCGATGTATCCGGGAGGGGCCCCCACCAGCCGGCTGACCGTGTGGCGCTCCTGGTACTCGCTCATGTCGAGCCGGATCATGGCCGACTCGCTGTCGAAGAGCGCTCCGGCGAGCGCCTTCGCGAGCTCGGTCTTGCCGACGCCGGTGGGCCCCAGGAAGATGAACGATCCGATCGGGCGCCGCGGGTCGCGGATGCCGGAGCGCGCCCGGATGATGGCCTCGGTCACGAGCTCGATCGCCTCGTCCTGCCCGACGACCCGCTCCTTGAGGATCTGGTCGAGCCGCAGCACCTTCTCGCGCTCGCCCTGCTGCAGCCGTGCGACCGGGATCCCCGTCCAGGCGGCGACGATCTCGGCGATCTCCTCGTCGGTGACCATCTCGCGCAGCAGCCGCTGCTTCCCCTGCTTGGAGGCGAGGATCTCCTCCTCAGCGGCGAGGCGGCGCTCCACCTCCCCCAGACGCCCGTACCGCAGCTCCGCCGCCCGGTTGAGGTCGTACGCCCGCTCGGCCTCCTCGGCTTCACGGCGCAGCCGTTCGAGCTCGCCACGCAGCTCCTGGACCTTGCGGATCGCCCGCCGTTCCGCCTCCCACTGGGCCCGCTTGGCGTCGGCCTCCGCGCGGAGATCCGCGAGCTCCCGGCGCAGCTCCTCCAGGCGCGTCCTGCTCGCGGCGTCGGTCTCCTTCGTGAGCGCCGCCTCCTCGATCTCGAGCCGGGTGACGCGGCGGGTCAGCTCGTCCAGCTCGGCGGGCATGGAGTCGATCTCCGTGCGCAGGCGCGCGCAGGCCTCGTCGACGAGGTCGATGGCCTTGTCGGGGAGGAACCGGTCGGTGATGTAGCGGTGGGAGAGCGTGACGGCCGCGACGAGGGCGTTGTCCTGGATCCGGACGCCGTGGAACACCTCGAGGCGCTCCCGCAGCCCGCGCAGGATCGAGATGGCGTCCTCGACGCTGGGCTCGTCGACCATCACCGTCTGGAAGCGGCGCTCCAGGGCGGCGTCCTTCTCGATGTGCTTGCGGTACTCGTCGAGCGTCGTGGCGCCGATGAGGTGGAGCTCCCCGCGGGCCAGCATGGGCTTCAGCATGTTCCCGGCGTCCATCGCCCCCTCGGTGGCTCCGGCCCCGACCAGCGTGTGCAGCTCGTCGATGAACAGCAGGATGCGGCCCTCGGATGCCGTCACCTCGGCGAGCACCGCCTTCATCCGCTCCTCGAACTCGCCCCGGTACTTCGCCCCCGCGATGAGCGAGGCGAGGTCGAGCTCGAAGATCGTCTTGTCGCGGAGCCCCTCGGGAACGTCGGTGCTCACGATCCGCTGCGCGAGGCCCTCGACGATCGCCGTCTTGCCGACGCCCGGCTCCCCGATGAGCACCGGGTTGTTCTTCGTCTTCCGCGACAGGATCTGCACGACCCGCCGGATCTCGGCGTCACGCCCGATCACGGGATCCAGCCGCCCGGTCCGCGCGTCGGCGACGAGATCGCGACCGTACTTCTCGAGCGCCTCGTAGGTCTGCTCGGGGGTGGCCGAGTTCACGTGCTGGTTGCCGCGCATCGACGTCAGCGCGCCGAGGAACGCCTCGCGAGTGACGCCGTGCGCCCGCAGCACCCGGCTCGCCGCTCGGGCCCCGCCGTCGTCCGCGATCGCGATCACGAGGTGCTCGACGGAGACGTAGGCGTCCTTCAGCCGCGTCGCCTCGCGCTGGGCGCGGTCGAGCGTCGCGCTGAGGCTCCGGCTCGGATAGACCTGACCGGGCGCGGCGCCCGGTCCTGTGACGCGCGGCTTCCTGGCGATCTCGGCCTCGAGGTCGCCGCGCAGCGCTGCCACATCCACCCCGATGCGCTCGAGGAGCCGCGGGACGATCCCGTCCTCCTGCGCGACGAGGGCGAGCAGCAGGTGCTCCTCGTCGACCTCCGTCTGCCCTGCGCGGGTCGCGAGGCTCTGCGCCTCGGCGAGCGCCTCCTGCGACTTCTGCGTGAGCTTGTTCATGTCCATGGCGGTCAGCGGCCTTCCGTTCCGAGGGTCCCTCGCCGGCCTTCGAGCGCCTCGATCCGATCGAGCAGCTCCAGCACGAGGGCGATGGCGGCGTAGTTGAGGGCGAGATCGGCGTGCAGCCGGACGATCCTGCGGAGCAGCGCCGGGGCGGCCGGCGGGAACCACATGCGGCCGGCGGCGTCCGTCGTCCACGGCACGAGGCCGAGCTCGGCGAACCGTTCGACGAGCTCGGGATGCAACCCCGCCTGTGCGGCGGCGGTCGCGACGTCGAGCCGGGCAGCACGCACCGGCAGGAACGAAGCGCTCATGTGGACTTCCTCGGATCGAAGGAGGACGCCCGGCGCAACTCCTCGAAGAGCTCGCGTTCATGGGCGGTCAGGGGGTCGGGGACGAGGATCTTGACGCGTGCGAGCAGGTCGCCGTTCTGCCCGCCCGGTCGCGGCATCCCCTGCCCACGGAGGCGGAGCCGACGTCCGCTGGGCGAACCGGGCGGGACGTGCACCGTCACCCGGCCGCCGGGAGCCCGAACCCGCACCTCGGCTCCGAGCGCCGCCTCCCAGGGCGAGACCGGCAGATCCATCTCGATGTCGACGCCGTCGAGACGGTATCGCCGGTCGGACCGCACCCGGATCGACACGACCAGGTCCCCGGCGCCGGCGTCTCCCCTGGCTTCGCCGCCGGCGCCGGAGACGCGCACGCGCTGCCCATCGACGACCCCCGCCGGGATCTCGATGTCGAGGTCGTGCACCGCGCCGCCGGCGTCCTGAAGACGGACGGTGCGCCGCCCTCCCTTGAACGCCTCCTCGACGCTCAGCGCGAGCTCCGCCGAATGGTCGGCACCTCGCGCCGACCTGCCGAAGACCTCGCCGAACAGGTCGTCCCAGTCGATCCCGGCATCGGCGCCATCGGTCGAGGCGCTCGACCAGGTGGTGTAGCGCGGCGAGCCGCTCGGCCGTCGCCCGCGCGGTGGCGCCTCGCCCCCGCCTCCTGCGGCCTGGCCGGCGGCCGCGTACTGACGGAAGTCCGGACCGAACCGGTCGTACTGCGCGCGCAGCTCCGGATCGGAGAGCACGTGATGCGCCTCGCTGATCCGTTTGAACCGCTCGTCGGCGCCGGGATCCTTGTTCACGTCGGGGTGGTACTTGCGGGCGAGCGCGCGGTAGGCGCGCCTGATCTGCTTCACGTCGGCCGTGCGCGACACCCCCAGCGTCTCGTAGAAGTCCTCGGCCACCTCGTCACGCCCCGGCGGCGGTCGTGACCACGCCGGCGGGGCGCAGGATGTGGGAGGCCGTGCCGTAGCCGGGACGGAGCACCGCGACGACCGTCCGCGGTGGCAGTTCGGCGGCCTCGACGACGCTGATGACCTCGTGCAGCTGCGGATCGAAGGGGACCCCTACGGCGTCGATGCGGGGGTACCCGAGCCCGCTCAGCCCCTGGATCGCGGACCTGCGCACGACCTCGATGCCGGCCCCCAGCGCCTCGTCATCCGCCGGCACGAACGTGACCGCCTGGTCGAGACCGTCGACCACCGGCAGGAACACCGCCGCGACGCGTGCACGCTCGCGCTCGCGTGCGCTCTCGATCTCGCGCGCGGTCCGCTTGCGGACGTTGTCGAGATCCGCCGCCGCCCGACGCCACCGGTCCTCGGCCACCGCGGTGCGGGACTCGAGATCGTCCGCTGCGGCGGCGCTCGCCGACGCAGGGCCCGGCGCGGCGGGCGCCGGGCCGGTGCTCCCCTCGGGCGCCGGACCGGCGGTCTCACCGTCGTCAGGAGCATCCGGGTCGGCCGTCGGCATGCCCGTCAGCCCCGATCGAACTCGGCGTCGACGACGTCGTCGTCGGAGTCGCTCGCCCCGGGTGGTGTCGGCGGGACCGTCTGGGCGGCCCTGGCCGACGCCAGCGCCGCCGCCACCTGCTGCAGCTCGCCGGTGAGGTCTCGCGCCTGCTGCGCGGGAACCTCACCCGCGACGGCCTCGCGGGCCTGGCCGATCAGGAGCTCCGCGCGCGCCCGTTCATGCTCGGGCACCGCGGTGCCGAGCTCGGTGAGGGTCCGCTCCACCTGGTACGCGGCGGCGTCGAGCTCGTTCCGTGCGTCGATCGCCTCGCGCAGCCGCTGGTCCTCGCTGCGGTGCTCCTCGGCCTCCTTCACCATGCGTTCGATCTCGGCCTGGTCGAGGGTCGACGTGTTGCTGATGGTGATGCCCTGCTCGGTGCCGGTGTCGCGGTCACGCGCCGTGACATGCAGGATGCCGTTGGCGTCGATGTCGAACGTGACCTCGATCTGCGGCTCGCCCCGCGGCGCCGGGCGGATCCCGGTGAGCTGGAACCGCCCGAGCACCCGGTTGTCGGCGGCGCGCTCCCGCTCCCCCTGCAGCACGACGATCTCCACCGAGTCCTGGTCGTCCTGCGCCGTCGAGAAGACCTCGCTGCGCCGTGCGGGGATCGTCGTGTTCCGCTCGATGATCTTCGTCATCACGCCGCCACGGGTCTCGACGCCGAGCGACAGCGGGGTGACGTCGAGCAGGAGGACGTCGGACACCTCGCCCTTCAGCACGCCGGCCTGGATCGCCGCACCGACCGCGACGACCTCGTCGGGGTTCACCGTCATGTTCGGCTCTTTGCCGCCGGTCAGCCGCTTGACGAGGTTCTGCACGGCCGGGATGCGGGTGGAGCCGCCGACGAGGATCACCTCGTCGATGTCGTTCTCCGTGATCTTCGCGTCCGACATCGCCTGGCGGACCGGCCCGAGGCACCGCTCCACGAGATCGGCGGTGAGGTTGTCGAACACGGCGCGCGTGACCGTGGCGGTGAGGTGCTTCGGACCCGACGCGTCCGCGGTGACGAACGGGAGGCTCACCTGGGTCTGGCTGACGGAGCTGAGCTCCACCTTCGCCTTCTCGGCCGCCTCGAAGAGGCGCTGCAACGCCTGGGGGTCGTTCCGCAGGTCGATCCCGGTGTCCTTCTTGAAATCCTCGGCGAGGTGGTCCACCAGACGCCGATCGAAGTCGTCACCACCGAGGTGGGTGTCACCGGCGGTGGAGCGCACCTCGACCACGCCGTCGCCGACGTCGAGCAGGCTGACGTCGAACGTGCCGCCGCCGAGGTCGAAGACGAGCACGGTCTCGTGCTCCTTCTTGTCCATCCCGTAGGCGAGTGCGGCGGCGGTCGGCTCGTTGATGATGCGGAGCACCTCGAGTCCGGCGATCCTCCCCGCGTCCCTCGTCGCCGTGCGCTGGGCGTCGTTGAAGTAGGCGGGCACTGTGATGACCGCCTCCGTGACCTTCTCGCCGAGGAACTTGGCGGCGTCGTCCGCGAGCTTCCGCAGCACGAGCGCGCTGATCTCCTCCGGCGCGAAGAGCTTGCCCCGGATGTCGAAGCGCGCCTCCCCGCCCGGACCCGGGACCACGTCGAATCCGACGGCCTTCGCCTCCTCCGAGATCTCGTCGAAGGTCCTGCCGATGAACCGCTTGGCGGAGGTGATCGTGCCCTTCGGGTTGAGGATCGACTGCCGTCTGGCGAGCTGGCCGACGAGTCGCTCCCCGCTGTCGGTGAACGCGACGACGGACGGCGTGGTCCGTGCCCCCTCCGCGTTGGGGATGACCTTCGCCTCGCCCGCCTCCCAGACCGCGATGACCGAGTTGGTGGTGCCGAGATCGATTCCGACCGCCTTCGCCATCAGAGCCCCCCGTCCCTGCCCGCCGAGCGACCTTCGGGACCGGATGCCGCGTCCTGCAGGATCCCCCGCGCTTCGCGCGCCCACGCGGTGTCGACGAGCACCTCGTACCGGCTGGCACGGAGCGTGGCGGCCGAGACGAAGTTCCGCTGGCGACCCGTCAGCGAGTAGTCGATCGCGCCGATGACCGCACCGATGATCGCTCCGGCGATCAGCCCGTCGACGATCAGGAGCAGGCCCGCGACGATCGGCGTCAGCCAGCTGAAGAGGGTGAACAGCCAGCAGATCAGCACGCCGGTGAGCGCGCCGGCGAGCGCGCCGCGACCGACCGCGCCCCAGAACGTGAGCCGACCGCCGACGTTCTCGACCCACTGCAGATCGTCCCCGACGATCCGGGTGTGCTCGACGGGGAAGCCCCGCTCGGCCAGCTTGGAGACGACGGCCTCCGCTTCGCGCAGCTCGTTCACCACCGCCAGGACCTGGCTGTCCTGCCCCACGCCGGGCGCGGAGGACGTTCCTGAGATCGTCACGGCGATCACCGGCTCACGTGGACGCCGGAGGATGCGGTCGTCTCGTCCGCCGGGGACGAGGAGACCGCCACCTTCCGGGGCTTGCTCGACTCGTCCACCGGGATCGTCAGGACGAGGACACCGTCGCGGAGCGCCGCCGAGAGCCGGCCGCTGTCGAGGCTCTCCCCCAGGTAGAGCTGTCGCACGAACTCGCCCCGCGGCCGTTCGTCGATGAGCACCTCGTCGTCGGGGCCGCGCAGCCCGTCGCGGTGGGCGCGCACCGAGACGACGTTGCGCTCGACCTTGACGTCGATGTCCTCGCCGGACACGCCGGGCACGTCGAGCGCGACCGTGTACTCGTCGCCGTGCCGGAACGCCTCGATCGGCAGCGCCCAGGTGCGCCTGCCCTGCGGCATGTTCTGCTCGAGCAGGCGATCCACGTCCCGGAACGTGTCGAACCCCATCAACGTCATGACTCCTCCTGAGTGCTGGACGGCATTCCTGACGACTGCTCGGCTCGCTCGTGAGCCGGCACGTTCGCGGGCGCCACCGGGCTGCCGGCCGGTCACATGAGAGGGTGCGCACGAACTGAGCGACAGTCTCGCCCCGACGTTCGGGGTCGTCATCGACCCGGACGGACAGGACCGCGCGGCCGGATCTGACCCGCCATGACCAGCCCGTCGCGCCGGGCCGGGGCTCCCCCATCCGCAGGCGCGACGGGCCTCGTGGACCTCCTCCGCCGGGACCGGAGGCCCGGACGGCCGGGGCGGCGACTCCGCGCTCGTACCGCAGGCCAGGGCGGGTTGCCCTGAGCGCTTCATCCGCCCCGGGCGTTCTGCCCCGACGTGCCGATGCGGCGGGTGCCGCCGCCGCATACCGTCACCGCCGCGGGATCCGGCCTTCCCGGCCGCCTGGCAGGAAGACCCCTAGCGACCCGAGGAGCGGTTCATGGCCAGCGAGACGACGACTCCGACCGAAGACGAGTTCGTCATGGCGATCGAGTCCGGTCCCCTGACGGAGGTCGAGATCCGAGAGACGCCCGACGGCACCGGGCTGATCGTCGCCGCAGTGGCGCTCGATCCGGACACCGCCGACGAGGTGCCGGTCAGCATCACCCTCGATCCCGAGGGCGAAACCTTCGTGGTGACGATCGCGACCGACGAGATCCTCGTCCCGCGGGACCAGCCCGTGCAGAACGCGGTCTCCCCCGAGAGCTCGGGGCGCATCGGAGCGCTCCAGAAGCTCCACGACCTGGCCACGAGGCTGGAGCAGGAGGCGAAAGGGAAGGCGCGGGAGATCGCCGAGCGGCTGCGGCTGAAGCACAACGGCTGATCCGCGGCGGCACGCGATAGCGGCCGGTCCCTCAGCAGAGAACGCCCATGGCGCGGCCTGCGAACGCGCGTACCCTTGCGCTCGAGAGCAAGGGTGGTCGCGATGGGCGGCTCACGCCCCGGCGACACGGGGCGAGCGGTGGTGGACGGCGAACCGGACTCCGGTTTGTACCGGATCTTCCTGGCGGGTTCCGAGATGTTCGAGGACCCGACGGTCAGCAACACCTTCCGCATCGCGAACAGCACCGTTCGCGCGGTCTCGGCCTGCACCGTGATCGCCACCTACTCCGTCGAGCAGGGCCGCCTTCGCCGGTTCTCCGGTGCGCCCGACCTGGCGCTGGACATCCTGGTGACGACCCCTGGTCGCGGCGACGGCGCTCTGCAGAGCACGAACGGCGCCTGGCGGTACGCACTCTTCCTGACCGCGCATGCGGCTCAGCACGGATGTCTCGTTCTCCAGGCGGCGGCGGCGCCGTCCGCCGAGGAGGTGTTCCTGCTCAGCGCCCTGGCCAGACCGACGGGAGCGGCGCTGGCGACCTCGGAGCTGCTCGCCCGCGAGCGCCGGCGGACCGCCGAGCTCCGGAAGCAGGGTGAAGCGCAGGCCGACGTGAACCAGGCCATGTCCAGCACGATCCAGCACCTCGGAGCCCGGCAGCGCGTCCGTGAGGTGTTCGCGACGGCGGTCGCCTCCGGCGGGGGCGAATCCGCCGTCCTCGAGGCGCTTCACGCGCTGACCGGCCGATCCGCCGTGCTGCAGGACTCATTCGGGAACGAGCGGGCGCGGGCCGGCCCCGAGGACCGGCGGGGGCCGACAGCGGTGCTCGAGCCCGATGGGGCGTCCACCGGGAGCGAGCGGAACGGTGGGGAGTGGTGCGCGCGCGCCATCCGCTCGAACGGCCAATTCCTCGGCTTCGTCGGCATCCTCGACGCGGACCACACCGTCACCGACGATGATCGGTTCACCCTGGAGCTTGCGGGCACGTCGCTCGCGATCGGGATGAGCCATCGCCGGAACCTGGCCGAGATCGAGATGCGTCTCGGACGGGACCTCGCCGCCGATCTCGTGTCAGGGGCAGATCCGGAAGGATCCCGGATCCGCGCGGAGGCCCTGCAGTACGACCTCGGCCGGCCGCAGCGAGTCGTGGTCGCGAGCTCGGCCCTCCCGTCTCCGAAAGGGATCCAGATCGATGCAGCGCTCCGCCAGGCGCTGACCGCGCTCCGGGTCCCGGCGCTGGTCTCGCGGCACAGCGATTCGGCCATGGCCGTCGTCGGCGACGATCGCGACTGGTCTCGGCTCCACGAGCAGCTCGCCATCGCGTTCGGCAGCCCGAACTGCTCGATCGGCGTCGGCGGCCGCGGCCCCGGAACCGACCTGCCGACGTCGTTCGCACAGGCGCGACGGGCCCTGCGGATCCGGACAGAATCGCGTGACCCGTACGGGCTCAGCAACCACGACGACCTCGGCCTGCTCCGGATCCTCGACAGCACCGACGGCGGAGCCGAGGTGGAGAGCTTCGTCCAGGAGTGGCTCGGCATCCTCCGCGAGCACGACCGCGTTCATCACTCCGACTTCGTGCACACCCTCGGCGTGCATCTCGACACCGGCGGGAACTACGACCGCACGGCCGCAGCGCTCATCGTGCACCGGAGCACCGTCCGGTATCGGCTGGGCCGCATCGAGGAGCTGACCGGATACGACCTGTCCGATCCGGACACGCGGTTCCACCTGCACGTCGCGACGCGTGCCTCCGCGGCGTTCCGTGGCGCCGCGGCATGAACGAGCGACGGCACCCACGAACGATCGGCGGAACCGACGCACGTCCTCAGCTTCGGCAGTATGCGCCGTGATCGGCATCGGAGTGCTCGTCGGGCAGCAGACGACATCCGCAGCGTCAACGCGTAGATCGAGTTCGCAGGCAGCCGCCCGAAGCCGCCTCGAACCGCTGCCCGCGAGACGTCTCACATCCCTGCTCGTGAGACGTCTCGCCTCCGCTCTCCTGATCTGGGACGCCGCCGGCGCCCTGCCGACAGTGCTGATCCCGCACGCTGGGTCACCCGGAGAGGCCTTGACCAGCCCCGCAGCTGGCTTCGTCCTCTTCCCCGCCGGTTGGGTCGCCGTGACTGCCCTCACACTCGTTGTCACTCGACGCTGGCGTCGAGGTGCGGAGCGTGACACTCCGCTGATGTGACGAGGGGTGGGGTCTTCACCGCGGTCTCGAAGCGTCTCGGTCACTCCTCGGCCTCGATCACGAGCGACCTCTACGGCCATCTCCTCGACGATGCAGACCGCGCGATGGCTGACGCCGTGCAGGACGTGCTCGACCACGAACCCGGTTTGAGCACACATCGAGCACACATGGCCCTCGTGGCACCAAGAAGGGCCTGATCGACGACGAATGATTGCCGTCTTGATCAGGCCCTTCGCTGGTCGGGCTGACAGGATTTGAACCTGCGACCCCTTGACCCCCAGTCAAGTGCGCTACCAAGCTGCGCCACAGCCCGTGGCGGCGCGCAGCGGGTGGAGCCGCTGCGAGCCTCCGACAGTGTAGCGGTGGCGTGAGCGTCACGACGGACCCCACCGCGGCAGCGCGCGGGCGCCTCCCGCTTCGGGCGAGTAGAACGGCGACATGTCGGAGGAACGGACGACCGTCGCGATCTCGGGAGGCGGACCGGCGGGCATCATGCTCGGTCTGCTGCTCGCACGGCAGGGCGTCGAGGTGACCGTGCTCGAGAAGCACGCGGACTTCCTCCGCGACTTCCGCGGCGACACCGTGCACCCGATGACGCTCGACATCCTCGACGAGCTCGGGCTGATCGACGAGTTCGACCGGCTCGTCCGGGGGCGGATGCGCGCGGTGCGGTTCGCGACCACCGACGGCGAGCTCGTGCACCAGGACCTGCGGGCGGTCGCGCCGCGGGGCGCCCGGTTCGCGGAGATCGCGCTCGCGCCGCAGTGGGATCTGCTGAACCTCCTGGTCCGCAAGGCCGAGGAGTACCCCGGGTTCCGGATCGTGATGGAGGCCGAGACGACCGGCGTGCTGCGCGACCACGCCGGGCGCGTGCGCGGGCTGCGGTACCGGCTGGGCGGGGAGGAGCACCTCCTGCACGCCGTGCTGAGCGTCGCCGCCGACGGGCGGCACTCGGCGCTGCGGGACGAGATCGGGACCGGGGTGGTGGAGCTCGGCTCCCCCATCGACGTGCTGTGGTTCCGGATCGACCGGCGCGAGGACGAGCCGACGGAGCTGCGCGGCACGATCGGGCGCGGGGGCGGCATCGTCGCCATCAACCGGGGCGACTACTGGCAGGTCGCGTTCCTCGTGCGGAAGGGGACGGACGCCGAGATCCAGGCGGCCGGGCTCCCCGCGTTCCGCGAGCGCGTCGGCTCGGTCGCGCCGTGGATGCGCGACCGGCTGGACCAGCTGCGGAGCTGGGACGACGTGAAGCTGCTCTCCGTCACGGTCGAGCGCCTCCGGCAGTGGGCGGTACCTGGCCTGCTCGCGATCGGCGATGCCGCGCACACGATGTCGCCGATGGGCGGCGTCGGCGTGAACCTCGCTGTCAGCGACGCGGTCGCGACGGCGAACCTGCTCGGCCCGGACCTCCTCCGCGCGCAGCGCGATCCCGACCGGTTCGCGAAGGTCCTGAACCCGGCGATCCTCGACCGGGTGCAGCGGCGTCGGCAGCTGCCGACGACGCTCACGCAGCGGGTGCAGGTCCTCGGGCAGGACCAGGTGATCCGGTTCACCGAGTCGCCGGAGGGGCGGCCGCTGCTGCCACCGGCACCCGTGCTCGCGCTCCTCAGGGGGCCCGTGTCGCGGATGATCCCCCGCGTCTTCGTCTACGGGATCCGCCCGGAGCGCGTCGCGCGCTGAAGGTGTTCCTGGATCCGGGGGTCTGCGCAGATCCCCGGATCCAGGGTCACCTCGGGTCAGACGGCCTGCTCGAGCTCCTGGACCTCCTCCGGGGTCAGCTCGATGTCCGCGGCCTTCATGTTGTCCTCGAGGTGCGCGACCGACGAGGTGCCGGGGATCGGCAGCATGACCGGCGAGCGGTGCAGGAGCCACGCGAGCGCCAGCTGCGACGGGGTCGCCTGGTGCTTCCTGGCGAGCTGGTCGAGCTTGCCGCCCTCCTTCGCGAGGCCGCCGGTGGCGAGCGGGAACCACGGGATGAACCCGATGCCGTTCGCCTCCGCGTGGTCGAGCAGCGGCTCCGCGTCGCGCTTCGCGAGGTTGTAGAGGTTCTGCACCGAGACGATCGTCGCGATCTTCTGCGCCTCCTGCAGCTGCTCCACGCTCACCTCGGAGAGCCCGATGTGGCGGATCTTGCCCTCGTCCTGCAGCTTCTTCAGCTCGCCCACCTGGTCCTCGAGCGGCACCTTCGGGTCGATGCGGTGCAGCTGGAAGAGGTCGATCGTGTCGAGCTTCAGCCGGCGGAGGCTCATCAGCGCCTCCTGGCGGAGGTACTCCGGACGCCCGACCGGCGGCCACTGGCTCGGGCCGACCCGCGTGAGGCCCGCCTTCGTGGCGATCACGAGCCCCTCCGGGTACGGGTGCAGCGCCTCGGCGATCAGGTCCTCGGCGACGTACGGCCCGTAGGAGTCGGCAGTGTCGATGAAGTCGACGCCGAGCTCGACCGAGCGCTTCAGCACCCGGATCGCCTCGTCGTGGTCCTTCGGCGGCCCCCAGACCCCCGGGCCGGTCAGCTGCATGCTGCCGAAGCCGAGCCGGTGGACGGTGAGGTCGCCGCCGATCGTGAAGGTGTCGGGATTCGTGGTCGTGTCAGTCACGTCGAGTCATGCTCGTCGGCGATGCTGAGTGCATCCCGCGACTTCCCTGATGCACGGAAAGGGCCCCGTCCGAAGCCGGACGGGGCCCTTCGCGCTGCTGGGGTCAGGACTGCTGCGCGGACGCCTGCTGCTGCTGCTCGGCCCACTGCTCGCGGACCTTGTCCATGTCGAGAGCCTGGACCTGCTCGATCAGGGACTCGAGCGCCTGCCCGGGGAGCGCACCAGGCTGCCCGAAGACGGGGATGCCGTCGCGGTACACCACGAGCGTCGGGATGGAGGTGATGCCGTACATGCCGGCCAGCTGCTGCTGGTCCTCGGTGTCGACCTTCGCGTACGTGATGTCGGGGTGGGTCTCGCTGGACTGCTCGAAGACCGGCGCGAACTGCTTGCACGGCCCGCACCAGTCGGCCCAGAAGTCGATGAGCACGGTGCCGTCGGCCACCGTTTCGTTGTGGTTCTCGAGGGTCAGAGTCTTCGTCGCCATGGTCCATGCAACCACGTTCGGGGTGCACGCATTCCCGCTCGGTACGGTGCCTCGTCATGAGCACCGTCGTGATCGTCGGCGGCCACGGCAAGGTTGCGCTCCGCCTCGCGGAGGCGCTGACCGGCCAGGGCCACGCCGTCCGCAGCACCATCCGGAACGAGGCGCACGGCGCCGACGTCGAGGACTCGGGCGCCGTGCCGTACCTCCTGGACATCGAGGGCAGCGACGCGCACGACTTCGCCGACGTGTTCGGCGGCGCCGACGCGGTGGTGTTCAGCGCGGGCGCCGGCGGCGACGGCAACGCGAAGCGGAAGCGCACCGTCGACCTGGAGGGGTCGCTGAAGTCGATCGAGGCCGCGAAGCTCGCCGGGGTCGCACGCTTCGTGCAGGTCTCCGCCTTCGGCGTCGACGACCCGCTCCCGCCGGACACGGACCCGGTGTGGCGCGCCTACGTCGAGGCGAAGCGGGACGCCGACGCCGCGCTGCGCGGCTCCGGGCTCGACTGGACGATCGTCCGCCCTGGGCGGCTGACGGACGACCCGGCGACCGGGCGGGTGCGGATCGGCGCGGACATCCCCTCCGGCGCGATCCCGCGCACCGACGTCGCCGCGGTCATCGCCGCCGTGCTCGCGGACGGTTCCACGGTCGGCGCCCAGTTCGAGCTGACCTCCGGCGACGACACGATCGCGGACGCGCTCGCCTCCCTCCGGTGACCCGGCGGGCCGTGCCGGAGGACGACGCGTCCCCCGGCACGGCGCGGAGGCTCACGGGGTGGGCATGCCGCCGTTCACGTTGAGGGTCTCGCCCGTCACGTAGCTCGACTCGGGACTCGCGAGGTAGACGTAGGCGGAGGCGAGTTCCGCCGGCTGCGCGGGCCGGCCGAGCGGGGTCTGGGTGCCGAACTCCGACAGCGCCTCCGTCGGCTGGCCGCCCGCCTGCTGGAGCGGCGTCCAGACCGGGCCGGGAGCGACGACGTTGACCCGGATGCCCTGCTCGGC
>NZ_JBQCGC010000008.1:0-44129 GCF_051956055.1 Amnibacterium sp. | reverse complement strand
GGCGGAGAACCTCGCGAGCGGCGCGACCCGGGCGGTGCAGTGGCACGCGCTCGACGCCGCGCTGGCCGAGGGGGCCACGCTGATCGACGTCCGGTCACCGGCGGAGCACGCGCGTGGCGGGATCCCCGGTTCGCGCAACGTGCCGCTCGACGAGCTGCGCGCCCGGCTCGAGGAGCTGCCGTCCGGGCCGCTCGTGGTGCACTGCCAGGTCGGCCAGCGGGGCCACACCGCCGCCCGCCTCCTGGCGCAGCACGGCTTCGACGTCCGCAACCTCGACGGCGGCTACCTCACCTGGGTCGACGGCACGTCGAGCCGGTCCGCCGAGCGCCAGCCGGCCTGAACGCGGGGACGGCCGGGGCCCTGCGGCCCGGGCCGTCCACGCCTCCGGTATCAGGCCAGCACCAGGAACAGCTTCTCGAGCTCGGCCGCACGGTGCTCCTGTCGGCACTCGAACCGGGATCCGTCGTACTCCCGGGGGTATCCTCCCAGGGTGGCGACGGGACGGACGGAAGCGACGGACGGCGGGGCGCGGATCGCCGTGATCCATGCGAACGGCGAGGACGTCGGCTCGCTCGAGACCGCGCTGCGCGTGGCGCGTCAGGCGCCCGCGGAGCTGGCCGCCGACGTGCGCATCGAGATCGTCGTGCAGGGGCGGCTCGTCACCGAGCTCGTCGACGGCGGCCGGCTCGAGGCGGAGCTGCGCGAGGCGACCTCCGCCTCGGTCGCGGTCCTCGCGTGCCGCAACAGCATGGCCAGGGCCGGGGTGGAACCGGACCGGCTCGCCGAGGGCATCGGGACCGTCCCCTCAGCGGGCGCGTACCTGGTGACCGCGCAGCTCGGCGGTGCGGCCTACCTCCGGTACTGACATGCGCGCGCCGGTGCTCGAGCGGTGGCGAGGCGCGGTCTTCCGCGCCGGGCTGCTGCGCGTGGGCGCCGCGGCCGATGCGCACGGGGCGGTCTCGCGGCGCGAGGAGCTGCTCGGGCAGGTGGCCGGCGATGTGCTCGAGGTCGGTGCGGGAGCGGGCGCGACCTTCGCCCACTACCCGGAAACGGTCCGCGCCGTGACGGCGGTCGAGCCCGACCCGGTGCTCCGCGCGATGGCGTGCGACGCTGCCGAGAGGGCGGCCGTGCCGATCGCCGTGGTCGACGGCCTCGCCGAGCGGCTCCCGCTGCCGGACGCCAGCGTCGACTGGGTGGTGTGCAGCCTCGTGCTCTGCACGGTCCCCGACGTACCGGCCGCGCTCGCCGAGATCGCGCGGGTGCTGCGTCCGGACGGTCGGCTCGCCTTCTTCGAGCACGTGCGCTCGCGGACGCCGGTGCAGGCGCGGTTCGAGCGCGTGGTGACGCCGGTCTGGTCGTGGTTCGCGGGCGGTTGTCACCTCGACCGCGACACCGTGGGCGCGATCGAGCAGGCGGGCTTCTCGCTCGCCGACCTGCAGCGCTGGACCCTCGTCCCCGGCCCGCTCCTCCCGCCGATCGCCCACGTGTCCGGGGTCGCCCGGCGTCCCGGGGCGCCGATCAGCCCGGTGCGGGAGCGCCCAGCCCCTGGATCAGCCGGGCCCAGTAGTTGACCTGCGCCGCGGTCGCGGCGAGCGCGACCGCCTCCCGCTCCGTGAACGCCGCCGCGACGGCCGTGCCGAGCGCCGTGTCGACCTCGATCGGCGTCGCCGAGATCGCGCGGGCGTAACGGATCGCGAGCCGCTCGCGGTCGTCGAGGCTCGACACCTGTGCGAGGTCCAGGAGGCCCTGCACAGCGGCGAGCTCCTCCTCCGAGATCAGCGCCTCCCAGCCCTCCCCGTTGAGCCCGATGCAGAACGGGCAGCTCGCGGTGAACGAGACGGTCATCCGCACCAGCTTCAGCATGCGCGCGTCCACCCGCCCGACGGGGCGGGCCGCCGTCGACTCGAGGGCCGCCGCACCGACCGCGGCCCGCGGGTACCAGGTCAGCAGGCGGGCAGGCAGCACGTCCATGCCCGTCTGGCGGCGCACGATCCGGAGGGGGAGCCGGAACGCGATCGGGATCGGCCGAGGCGGAGCGATGAACGCCGGCGGCCCGCCGTCGGACGACGCGGCGCTGCGGACTCGCGGCGCGGTGACCTCGTGGCCGGCCGCGACCCAGGCGGGCAGGCCGCCCCTGACCGAGACGACGCGGGCGCCGCGACGTGCGAGCCAGCGCGCCGCGAGCGCGGAGCGGTGCCCCGATCGGCAGATCGTGACGACCTGGGCGTCGCGGGGGATCGCGTGCGACCGCCGCACGCGCTCGAGCGGCACGTGCACCGCGCCGGGGACGTGCCCGGTGTCCCACTCCCACCTCGTCCGCACGTCGACCAGCACCGCGCCGTGCTCGAGCAGCGCCTGCGCCTCGTCCGCGCTCACCTCGTCATAAGCCCGCCGTGTCGTCATCGTCCCGGTCGCCTCCCGCTCGGGGTCACGATACGTGCGGGGGTATCGGAGCGCACGCCTCCTGCCCCTCAGCCCGCCCGCGGACGGGCCTGCCCGGGTCCCTCCCGCTCGGCCGATGCGATCCGGACGAGCCGCGCCGCAGCGCGCGACGGGCCCTCGCGCCGCCGGACGGCGGTGAGCGGCCTGCGCAGCGGCTCCCCGGCGATCGGCACGGCGACCAGGCGGCCCAGCACCAGGTCGTCGCGGACGACGAGCCTGCTCAGCACGGCCGGCGCGATGCCCGCGGCGACGGCCGAGCGGACCGCAGCCGTCGTCCCGAGCTCCGTCACCGGGGCGGCGACGGCGGCGGGCTCCGCCTCGAGCAGACGATCGAGCGCCTCCCGGGTGCCGCTGCCGCGCTCGCGGACCACGAGCGGCGTCGCGGCGAGCTCGCCGAGCGTGACGGGTTCGTCTCGCCTCGCCCACGCGTGCCCCGGGGCGACCACGAGGACCAGCTCGTCCGTGCCGATGCGGTCGAGTCGCAACCCGTCGGGCAGCTGCGGGGTCTCGATGAACCCGAGCTCCGCGTCGCCCCGGCGGACTCGGTCGACGACCCCGGTGCTGTTCTCCGTCACGAGCTCGGCGACGGTGACCGGTGCACCCGTGCGCTCCTCCTCGCGGCGCAGCGCGACGAGCCAGCGGGGCAGCAGGCTCTCCGCGACGGTCTGGCTCGCGGCGATCCGCAGCCGGGACGGCCGCTCGTGCGCGAGCGTCCGGACCCCGACGTCGAGCCGGTCCATCGCGTCGAGCACGTCGCGCGCCCAGTCGGCGAGCAGCGCGCCGGGCTCGGTGAGCGTCGATCCGGTGGCGGTCCTGAGCAGCACGGGCGTCCCGATGTCGCGCTCCGCGGTGCGGATGCGCGCGGAGACGGCCTGCTGCGTCACCCCGAGCGCGCGTGCCGCTGCGGCGATGCTGCCGGTCCGCGCGACCTCCACGAGTGCGCGCAGCGCGTCGATGGAGGGAGTGGCCACAACGTCATCTTGTACCCCCGCAGCGGCGGCTTCGTTCCCGCGTGGAGGCGGGTCGGCGAGGGTGGTACCCGTGTCGACCGTCTCCGCGCCCGCCCGCCCGATCGCGTTCGCCAGGAAGGTCGCCCCTGGGCTCGGCCTCGCGGTGCTCCTCGCGGTGATCGGCACCCTCATCGGCCGCGTCGTCCCGCTCGTGGGCAGCGCGGTGCCGGGGATCGTCCTGGGCGCGGTGATCGGTGCGTTCCTGAAGACGCGCGGCCGGCTCGCACCGGGTCTCGGATTCGCGTCCAAGCGGGTGCTGCAGGCGTCGGTCGTGCTGCTCGGGACCCAGCTGTCCCTCGGGCAGGCCGTGCGGGTCGGCGCGGAGGCGCTGCCGGTCATGCTCGGCACCCTCGTCATCTGCCTGATCGCCGCGGTGCTGCTCGGCCGGCTGCTGGGCACCCCGGGTGACACGACGACCCTCATCGGTGTCGGCACCGGCATCTGCGGGGCCTCCGCCATCGCGGCGACCGCACCGGTGATCGGCGCGGCCGCGGCCGACGTGGCCTACGCGGTGAGCACGATCTTCCTGTTCAACGTCGTGGCGGTGATCCTCTTCCCGATCGTCGGCCACCTGCTCGGAATGAGCCAGGCGTCCTTCGGGCTCTTCGCCGGAACGGCGGTCAACGACACCTCCTCCGTCGTCGCCGCCGCCACGACCTACGGGCACGCCGCCGCGAACCACGCGGTCGTCGTGAAGCTCGTCCGCACGCTCGCGATCATCCCGATCACGCTCGGGCTCGCGGCGCTCGTGCGCCGCCGGGAGACCGCCGCCGGAGCGGGGGAGGCACGGCGGCGGAGCGTGCTCGACGTCGTCCGGCTCGTGCCGTGGTTCCTCGTCGGGTTCGTCGTGGCGGCACTCGTGCGGACGGTCGGGCTGATCCCGACCGCGGCGCAGCCCGGGTTCGCCGCCGTCTCGACCTTCCTCATCGCCGTCGCGCTGTCGGCGATCGGTCTCTCCACGGACCTCCCGGCGCTCAGGCGCGCGGGCTGGCGTCCGCTCGCGCTCGGCGGCCTCCTCTGGGTCGTGGTCAGCGCATCGAGCCTGGGCCTCCAGGCGCTCACGGGCACCCTCTGAGCCCCACCTCCGGAGGCGCTGCGGCCCTCGTGCCCCGCTGAGCGACTGGTGTCCTGCGGCGCCGGAGGGCGGATGTCGCTTGGCGGGGCACGAGCGGGGCATGAGCGGCGCATGAGCGGGGCGCGAGCGGGCGGGAGCGGAGGCGCGGGGCTCCGCCGCGTTCGGCCAGGGACCGCGCGGCACACTGGGCCCGATGGCTGACTTCCGCGAGCTCGCGCCCGGGCAGGTGGCGCGCATCCATGTCCACGACGTCGAGACCGGGGAGGACGTCGTCGTCCACGAGAGCACCGACGTGCTCTTCGAGGCGCCGAACTGGGCCCTCTCGGGCGACGTCCTGCTTCTGAACGGCGCCGGTGTCCTGTGGTCGCTCGAACCCCGCGCCGGCGCCGAGCCCGTGCGGATCGAGCACCGTGGGCTGCCCCCGATCAACAACGACCACGTGCTCGACCCGGACGGGGAGCACGTCTTCCTCTCCGCGGCGGACGGCCACATCCACCGCGCGGCGATCGCCGGTGGGGATGCCACCCGGGTCACCTCCGACGACGGCGTGTGGCACTTCCTGCACGGCGTCTCCCCGGACGGCTCCCGGCTCGCCTACGTCCGGATGACGTCCTTCGCCGAGCCGGGTCGCCTCGCGGTCGTCCCGGCGGGCGGGGGCGCGTCCACCCTCGTCGATACGGGAGCGGGGCACATCGACGGGCCCGAGTGGTCGCCGGACGGCGCGTGGCTCTACTTCAACACCGAGCGCTGGGCCACGCAGCCCGGGCACGCCCAGCTCGCCCGCGTGCCGGAGGGCGGCGGCGAGGTCGAGCGGCTGGTCGTGAGCACCACCGTCGACTGGTTCCCGCACCTCTCGCCGGACGGCACGCGAGGGATGTACCTCGAGTTCCCCGCCGGCACGGAGGGGCATCCCGCGGACCGCCAGGTGGCCCTCGTCGTCGTCGACGCCGCGGACTGGACGACGCCGAAGGAGCGGTTCGGGCTGCCGGGCGGCCAGGGCACGATCAACGTGAACAGCTGGGCGCCCGACTCCCGGCGGTTCGCGTACGTGTCCTACCCGATCGCCGACTGAGCTCGGCGCCTCGTGCGCTCCTGAGCGACATCCGCCCTCCGGCGCCGGCGGGCGGATGTCGCCGAGCAGGGCACGAGTGCGCGGAGCAGCGCCCGTGCCGTGCCGTGCGGATCCACCGCGAGTACAGTGCGCCGCAACCCGGGAGGCGACGTGGCGTCCAGCGAGGCGGTCGAGCTGCAGCAGTGGACGTTCGGGCGAGCCGACGAGCTGCAGCAGCTCTGGCCCGGGGCCACGTTCCGCGCCATCGGGCCCGGCGCGTTCTCGGCCCGCGTCGTGCGGCGCACCCTCCCGTCGGTCGTGATCGAGGGCGTGACGGCGACGCCGTACGCGGTGCAGCGCGGGGAGGAGGAGATCGCCAGGATGCCCAGGGACGACCTGCTCGTCCACGTGCTCCTCGACGGGCGCGGGGTCGTCACGAGGGCGGCGGAGCAGTGCTCGGTCGTCGCCGGCGACCTCTTCCTGCTCCGCATCGGCACGCCGTACGGGTACCGCTGCCCGACCTGGACGCGGTCCTTCCGCGCGACCGTGGCGGAGGAGCTGCTGCCGCCGGCGCTGCGCGAGGTGTACCAGCCTCCGCTCGCCCTGCTCCGCCCCTCGGCGGTGACCCGCGCGTTCCTGCGGCTCGCGAAGGATCTGCTCACCGACGATCTCGCGCTGCCGCGCGCATCCGCCGCACACCTCGACGCCGCCGTCGTCGCGCTCGAGCAGGGGCTGCTCGCGGAGGAGCTGACGAGACGGCCGGCGCGCACCGACGGCAGCGCTCGCCTCCGCGCCGACGTGCTCGACCACATCGAGCGGCACCTCGCCGACCGCGCGCTGAGTCCCGGATCGCTCGCCGCGCGCTTCGGGGTGAGCATCCGCCGGCTGCACCAGCTGTTCGAGCCGCTGCCGGAGACCGCCGCCCAGCGCATCCGCCGTCGCCGCGTCGAGGAGGCCGCCGCCGTCCTCCGGGTGCGGAACGCGACCGCCGCCGAGCTGGCGAGCAGCCTCGGGTTCCGGTCCACGGAGACGTTCCAGCGGGCCTTCCGGCTCCAGCAGGGCATGTCGCCCGCGGAGTACCGCGCGCTCCGGGTGAGCATCGTCGACGACCAGGAGGGCTGACCGCTACTCCGGCCGCGGTACCCGAGGACACCACCGGGGGAGGACGTGCGCGGTCCACCCGGCGGCCAGGCTGCGTGGAGCGCCGACGTCGGGTCGCGCCGGAGCAGGGAGATGCCGTGGCGGTCGTACTGGAGGCACGTTCGCTCGTGCGCACCTACGGGAAGGGCGTGGACCGATTCGACGCGCTGCGAGGGGTGTCCGTCGCGGTCGAGGCGGGGGAGAGCCTCGCCGTGGTGGGCAAGAGCGGCTCCGGCAAGTCGACGCTGATGCACCTGCTCGCGCTGCTGGACCGGCCCACCTCCGGCACGGTGCTCGTCAAGGGCACCCCCGCCGCGGAGCTGCGGGCGCGCGATCTCAACCGGCTGCGCAACAAGGAGTTCGGCTTCGTGTTCCAGCAGTTCTTCCTCGACCCGAAGGCGAGCGTCCTCGACAACGTCGTGCTGCCGCTGCAGATCGCCGGGACGCCCGGCGGTGAGCGTCGCCGGCGGGGTCTGGAGGCGCTCGACCAGCTCGGACTGGCGGACAAGGCGCGCAACCGCGCCACCGACCTGTCCGGCGGCCAGAAGCAGCGCGTCGTCATCGCCCGTGCGCTCGTGAACGAGCCGTCGGTGATCTTCGCCGACGAACCGACCGGCAACCTCGACACCGCGACGGGGGAGGAGGTCGAGCGGATGCTGTTCGGGCTCCACCGGGAGCAGGGCATCACCCTGGTCGTCGTCACCCACGACGCCGACCTCGCGGCACGCTGCGAGCGGAACGTGGTCATGCGGGACGGCCTCGTCCTCGCCGAGGCGGCCGTCGCATGAGGACCCTCGATCTGCTCCGCGCCGCGGTCCGCAACACGTTCAGGAGCAAGCTCCGCACCGCGTTGACCGTCGTCGCCATCTTCATCGGCGCCTTCACCCTCACGCTCACCTCGGCCGTCGGCACCGGCGTCTCGGACTACATCACGACGCAGGTGTCCGCCATCGGGTCGAGCGACTCGCTCACGGTCACGAAGACGCAGAGCGCGCAGACCGCGACGGGGTCCGGCCCCGCGAAGTACGACCCGAGCACCGTGACCTCCACATCGCAGGGCGGCAGGCAGGGCGCCCCCGGCACCACGGTCGCCGAGCTCACCGGGTCGGACATCGACCGCATCCGGGGCATCGACGGCATCCGCTCCGTCACCCCCGCCGTCGCGCTGCGGGCGAGCTGGATCTCCGCCGGCCACGGCAAGTGGCAGGTGTCCTTCAACCCGACGATCGTCTCGAACGCCGACCTCGCCGCCGGCGCCCAGCTCGACCAGTCGACCTCCGCCAGGCAGATCCTGTTGCCCACCACCTACCTCCACAACCTCGGGCTCGGCAGCGCCACCGCGGCGGTCGGCAGTTCTGTCACGATCGGGATCCAGGACTACGCGGGCGTCATGCACACCGTGACCGCGACGGTCGTCGGCGTGCAGAACGCGACGCTGTTCACGAGCGGCGCGACCGCGAACGACGCCCTGCGCCAGGCGCTCACGACGGCGCAGCGCACCGGGACCCCCTCCTCCGTCCCCACCGCGTACGGCAGCGCGACCGTCACGGTCGCGGCGGGGTCCACCCCGGCGCAGATCAGCGCCGTGCAGCACCGGCTCACCGATGCGGGCTACACCGGGCGCACGATCGCCGACCAGCTCGGCAGCCTCCTCACCGTGATCGACGGCATCGTGGGCGTGCTCGACGCGTTCGCCCTCATCGCCCTGCTCGCGGCCGGGTTCGGCATCGTGAACACCCTGCTGATGAGCGTGCAGGAGCGCACGCGCGAGATCGGCCTGATGAAGGCGATGGGGATGGGCGCAGGGAGGGTCTTCGCGCTGTTCAGCCTCGAGGCCGTGTTCATCGGCTTCCTCGGCAGCGCGATCGGGGCGGCGGTGGCGATCGGCATCGGCTCGTTCGTGAGCGACCGGCTCGGCGCCACGCTGCTGTCCGACCTGCCTGGCCTGCAGATCCTCCGGTTCACGCCGGCGACGGTCGCCGTGATCGTGCTCGTTGTGATGGCCATCAGCTTCGTCGCGGGCACCCTGCCCGCTCGGCGCGCGGCGAAGCAGGACCCGATCGAGGCGCTCAGGTACGAGTGAGCGCACACCCGGTGCGGCGGCTCGCCGCTGCCGCACAGGCGCGGGCGGTGACACTGGAGGGGGAAGGCGTCGGAGGGACGCCCTCCCGCTGCTGGCGACCGGGCCGGCGCGACGTCGCGCCCGTCGTGCCGCCCGAGCGCGCCCGACCGGAGGATCTGAGAGCCGTGAACATCGCCGACCTCGTGACCGGTGCGCGGCCCGAGCACCGCGACGTGGGCATCGTGTACGAGGACCGGCTGCACCTCGTGAGCGACGCGAAGCGCATCTATCTGGAGCTCGGCATCGCCTGCGAGCTGCACGACCGCTCGATCAGCTACGCGGTCCCACGGCATGCCTCACGCTGGTACGCGGGCGCCTTCGAGCGCCTGACGGGCCACCCCGCGTTCAACGAGTGGGACGAACCCGCCCAGCGGGAGTGACCCGGAACCTCCGTCAGGGGAGGTGGACGAGGTCCCGGGCGAGCGCGTCGACCCGGTCGACCCCGAGCAGGTCCATCGCGCCGAGCAGCTCCTCCCGGAGCTCCCGGAGCACGGCCTCGACGCCGGCGGCGCCGTCCACGGCGAGGCCCCACATGGCCGGGCGGCCGACGAACACCGCACGGGCGCCGAGCGCGAGCGCCGCCGCGACGTGCGCCCCGGAGCGGACGCCGGAGTCGGCGTAGACCTCGGCGCGGTGCCCCACCGCGGCGACCACCTCCGGGAGCGCGGTCGCGCTGCCGACGCTGCTCGACAGCCCGCGGCCGCCGTGCGTGGACACGACCACGCCCGCGGCGCCCGCGTCCACCACGCGCACGGCGTCGTCCCCGCGCAGCACGCCCTTCACCACCACGGGCAGCCCGCACACGTCGCGGATCCACTCGATCGCGCCGACGCCGAGGGAGCGGTCGGTCCGGCCGCCGTCGCCCGCGATCGCACGGCGTTCGTCGTCGGTGAGGTTCGAGAGCCGCCGGCCCGTCCTCCCGTCGGTCCACTCGGTCGGTTCGACGGAGACGCCGGAGCCCGGCCGGGGATGCCGCAGCCGGGTGATGTCGACGGTGAGCAGGACGGCCGAGGCGCCGGCGTCCGCAGCGCGCCGGAGGAGCGCGGCCGAGACCGCACGTTCCCGCATGACGTAGAGCTGGAACCACCACGGCGCGCCCTCGGCCGCGATGTCGGCGAACGGCACGGCCGTGTTGGTCGAGACACCGAGCAGGGCGCCTGCCGCGGCGGTGCCGCGCGCGGTGGCGCGCTCCCCGTCGGGGTGCACGTCGATCTGCTGCGCCATCGGCGCGACGAGCACCGGGGAGGCGACCGGCGTGCCGAGCACGGTCGTACCGGCCGCCGGAGCACCGGCGCCCGTGAGCACCCTCGGCCGGAGCCGGATCGCCTCCCAGGCGGCGATCTGCTGCGCGAGCACATCCGGGCCACCGGAGGTCGCCCGGATGTAGTCGTACACGTGCGGTTCGAGCGCGGCGGCGGCGCGGCGCTCCAGGTCGACGAGATCCAATCCGGTCCTTCCGTGGCATCGCCACCCTAGGCCGTCCCCATCGCGCCGCCGCCGCCCGCGCGCCTCCCGCGATCGGCGACCCGGCAGCCTGATCGCGCCGGGCGGGCCCGGCTACGAGACCCGCTGCAGCCGCACCTCGCCTGCGGCAGCGCGTTCCGCGTCGCCGTCGAGGAACGCGATCGCCCGGTCCCGGAACGCGCGTGCCGTGGGGGCGGTGAAGTGGTTGCGGCCGGGGATGACGAACAGCTCGCCGTTCGGGGTCGCGGCCGCGAGTCGCCGGGAGGCCTCCAGGATCCCGTCGTCGCTCCCGGTCGCGAACAGCGTCGGCTGCTGCGGCGGCTCGGCGGGATCCGGTTGGAGCCCCTGCTGCACCCCGCCGACCAGCGCGATGAGGGCGCGCAGGTCGTTGCCGGGCGTGCGGGCGGCGAGGTCGAGGTACGCCTGCGTGATGCGGTCCTGCACGGGGACGCCGTGCGCGAGGAACGCCTCCGCCTCCGGCACCCGGACCCGCCGGAGCGGTCGGCCGTCGGGGATGCCGCCGAGCACCGCCCGGAGGATGCGGTGCTCGGCGCGTCGGCTCGCGTGCCAGCCGACGCGCGCGCCGAGCGAGTACCCCACGAGCTGCACCTCGTCGAGGAGGTACGTGTCGAGCACCGTCTCGAGGTCCGTGACGAGGTGCTCCATCGAGTACGCCCACGGCTCGTGCGGCTTGTCGCTCGCGCCGTGCCCGCGCTGGTCGAACGCGATCACGCGGTACCCGGCCCTGACGAGCTCCCGCACCCAACCCGTCGCGAACCAGTTCCCGTCCGCGGAGGAGGCGAAGCCGTGCACGAGCACCACCACGGGCGCGGTCAGGTCGCCGACGTCGTACGTCGCGAGCGCGGTGTCGTCCTCCGCGATGACGTACTGGGGCCGCGGCGGCTCCCGGTACGACGGCGGCGCGCTCACCGGTACTCGTCCAGCCGGCGGCGCAGCACGGCGAGGCGCCCGGCGAGCGCGGTGGGCACCCGGCCGTCGAAGCGCGCGAAGAGGTCCTCGATCGCATCGCACTCGCGCCGCCAGCCTGCGGCGTCGACCGACAGCAGCTCGCGGACGTCGTCCGGCGCGACGTCCGCGCCCTCGAGGTCGAGGTCGTGCCGGAAGGGCAGGAGGCCGATCGGGGTGCGTGCCGCGTCCACCTCGCCGGTGAGCCGGGCGATCATCCAGTCGAGGACGCGGATGTTGTCGCCGAAGCCCGGCCAGAGGAAGCGGCCGTCTTCGCCTCTGCGGAACCAGTTCACCCGGAAGATCCGCGGCGCGCGATCGAGCCCGCGCCCGACGTCGAGCCAGTGCCGCCAGTGGTCCGCCATGTCGTACCCGCAGAACGGCAGCATCGCGAACGGGTCGAAGCGCAGCCGGCCGACCGGCCCCTCCGCCGCCGCCGTCTGCTCGCTCGCGATCGTGGCGCCCATGAAGACGCCGTCGGTCCAGTCCACCGCCTCGGTCACGAGCGGCACGTTCGTCGCGCGGCGGCCGCCGAACACGAGCGCGTCGCTCGGCACGCCGCCGGGGGAGTCCCAGTCGTCCGCGATGGTCGGGCACTGGTCGGCGGGCGAGGTGAAGCGGGCGTTCGGATGCGCGGCCGGTCTGCCGCTCCCCGGCTCCCACGGCTCACCGCGCCAGTCGGTGAGCCCCTCGGGCGGCTCCTCCGTCATGCCCTCCCACCACACGTCGCCGTCGGCCGTCAGCGCGACATTGGTGAAGATCGTGTTCGAGCGCATGGTCGCCATCGCCGCCGGGTTCGTCGTCTCGCCGGTACCCGGCGCGACGCCGAAGAAGCCCGCCTCCGGGTTGATGGCCCGCAGGCGGCCATCCGGTCCGGGCCGCAGCCAGGCGATGTCGTCGCCGATGGTCTCGACCGTCCAGCCGGGCCGGCTCGGGGTGAGCATCGCGAAGTTCGTCTTGCCGCAGGCGGACGGGAAGGCGGCGGCGAGGTGGAACACCCGGCCGGTCGGCGCGGTCAGCCGGATGATGAGCATGTGCTCGGCGAGCCAGCCCTCGTCGCGGGCCATCACCGAGGCGATCCGCAGCGCGAAGCACTTCTTGGCGAGCAGCGCGTTGCCGCCGTAGCCGGAGCCGAACGACCAGATCTCCCTCGTCTCCGGGAAGTGGGCGATGATCTTCACCGCGTTCGACGGCCACGGCACGTCGTCCTCGCCCTCGGTGAGCGGCGCCCCGAGCGTGTGGGCCGCAGGCACCCACGGCGTGTCGTGCCCGATCGCGGCGAGCGCCGCCGCGCCCATCCTCGTCATGATCCGCATCGACAGCACGACGTAGGGGGAGTCGGTGACCTGGACGCCCAGCTGGGAGAGTGGGCCGCCGACGGCGCCCATCGAGAACGGGACGACGTACATCGTGCGCCCGCGCATCGCTCCCGCGAACCGCAGGTCGAGCTCGGCGCGCATCGCGGCCGGAGCCCGCCAGTTGTTCGTCGGTCCGGCGTCCTCCTGCCGCTCGGCGCAGATGAACGTCCGGTCCTCGACCCGCGCCACGTCGTCCGGGTCGCTGCGCGCGAGGTAGCTGTCCGGGCGGCGCTCCGGGTCCAGGGGCAGGAGGGCGCCGGTCGCCACCATCCCGTCGACGATCCGGCGCCGCTCCGCCTCCGATCCGTCGCACCACACGACCCGGTCCGGCGCCGTCAGCGTGGCCAGATCGGCGACCCACCGTTCGAGCGCCCGCCGCCCCGCGAACCTCGGCGCGGGGACGTCCGGTCGGCGGGCGGGGGCGATCGAAGCGGTGGTCATCGTGATCTCCGAGGGGTCGGGGTGCGGCGACGTGACCATGTTCGCGCTGGCCCAGCCGAGCCGATCCGCCATAGGCTCGTGAAGATCGCCGCATCTTCACGGAATGAGGAACTGATGGACCCCTTGCTCGTCGGCCGGCACCTCCGCGCCAAGCGGCGTGCGGCCCGGCTCACCCTCGACGAGCTCGGCGGCCGGGTGGGCATCACCCCGAGCCAGCTGTCGATGTTCGAGAACGGGCGGCGGGAACCGCGGCTCTCGCAGCTCTCCTCCCTGGCCGAGGCGCTCGGGACGAGCGTGCAGGACCTGCTCTCGGCGGAGGCGCCGGACGCGAGGACCGCGCTCGAGGTGGAGCTGCAGCACCACCAGCGGGAGCCGCTCTACGCCGCCCTGCGGCTGCCGGTGCTGCCCTCGAGCCGCACGCTGCCCGAGGACGTCCTCGAGTCGCTCGTCGGGCTGCACCGCGAGCTCCGCCGCCGCGCGGAGGAGGCGATCGCGACACCGGAGGAGGCCCGCCGCGCGAACACCGAGCTGCGGCTCTGGCTCGGCTCGCGCGACCACCACCTGCCCGAGTTCGAGCGGGCCGCCGCGGAGCTGTGCGCCGCGGTCGGCCACACCGGCGGCGCGCTGATGCACCACACCGTCGACCAGATGGCGCGCCACCTCGGCTTCACGATCATCCACGTGAACGACCTGCCGCACTCGACGCGATCGGTCACCGACCTCGAGAACCACCGCATCTACCTCCCGCCGGCGTCGATCCCGGGCGGCCACGGGCTCCGGGCGCTCGCGCTGCAGGCGATGGCGCACCGCGTGCTCGGTCATCGCGAGCCGGTCGACTACGCCGAGTTCCTGCGCCAGCGCCTCGAGATCAACTACTTCGCCGCCGCCTGCCTGATGCCGGAGGCGGCGAGCGTGAAGTTCCTGCAGGCGGCCAAGCAGCGCAGCGATCTGGCGATCGAGGACTTCCGCGACGCCTTCGGTGTGACGCACGAGGCCGCGGCGCTGCGGCTCATGAACCTCGCGACGGTGCACCTCGGGTTCCCGCTGCACTTCCTCCGGGTGCGGGACGACGGCGCGATCCTCAAGGCCTACGAGAACGACGGGCTGCCGTTGCCGGTCGACGTCTCCGGCTCGGTGGAGGGGCAGTACGTGCATGCCGCCTGGGCGGCCCGCGCCGCGTTCGAACGGACCAACCGGACGCCCGAGTTCTACCAGTTCACCGACACCTCGGCCGGCACCTACTGGTGCTCCACGCAGACGGGCACCTCGACGACGGAGGAGTTCTCGATCACCGTCGGCGTGCGGTTCGCGGACTCGAAGTGGTTCCGCGGCCGGGACACCGCCGGCCGGGTCGACGCGCGGCCCGCGGACGGCAGGAGCCCGGAGGAGACGGCGCTCGAGCAGCACTGGCGGGGGAGGGTGTGGCCGAGCGCGAAGCTCCACGCGCACATCCTGTCGCCGCTGCCGACGGGCACCTTCCCTGGCGTGGACGACGCCGAGGTCTACCGGTTCCTCGACGCGCACGCCGCGCGCTGAGCGGTCAGCGCCTCGGCATCGTCGTGGCGCAGTACCCGCAGGTCCAGTAGAGGTGGCGTCCGCGGCCGACGGGCGCCATCGCGACCGAGCACTCGGGGCACGGCGGCTGCGGATCGACGGTGGTGAGCCGAGCGGCAGGGGCGGCGGGCGTCATGGAGCCTCCTTGATCGTGGTGCTCCCACCGTGCCGCCGCCGCACCGCCTCCGGAACGATCCGGGTGCGTGAAGATCGGCCGGACTTCACGGATCCCGGTGCTGTGGGGTGATCAGGCCGCCTGGAGCCCGAGGGCCGCCGCGACGCCCGAGTTCGTCACCTCGCCCGCGCGCGTGTTCAACCCCGCCGCGAGGGCCGGGGATGCGGCCACGGAGGCGTCGACCCCGCCGTCCGCGATCGCGAGCAGGTAGGGGAGCGTCGCGTTCGTGAGCGCCCGCGTGGAGGTCTCGGGCACGGCGCCCGGCATGTTCGCGACGCAGTAGTAGACCGAGTCGTGCACCGCGAAGGTGGGCTCGTCGTGCGTGGTCGGGTGCGATCCCTCGAAGCAGCCGCCCTGGTCGATCGCGATGTCGACGAGGACGCTCCCGGGCTTCATGCCGGCGACCATCGCGTCGGTGACGAGCTTGGGTGCTGCGGCGCCGGGGATGAGGACGGAGCCGATCACGAGGTCGGCGTCGGCGAGCTGCGCGGCGATCTCGTACGGCGACGACGCCCGGGTCTGGACGCGTCCGCCGAACTGGATCTCGAGTGCCCGGAGGCGCGGGATGGAGACGTCGATCACGGTCACGTCGGCGCCCATCCCGAGCGCGTTGGCGGCGGCGTGCTCCCCGGCGACCCCGCCGCCGATCACCACGACCCTGGCCTTCGGGGTGCCGGGCACGCCGCCGAGCAGCACGCCGCGGCCACCCGCGGCGCGCATGAGGTGGTAGCCGCCGACCTGGATGGAGAGCCGGCCGGCGACCTCGCTCATCGGGGAGAGCAGGGGCAGGCTCCGGTCGGGCAGCTGCACCGTCTCGTACGCGATCGCCGTGGTCCTGGCGGCGAGCAGCGCCTCGGTCAGCGGCCGGTCCGCGGCGAGGTGCAGGTAGGCGAACAGCGCCTGGTCCTCCCGGAGGTGGCGGTACTCCTCGGCGATCGGCTCCTTGACCTTGACGAGCAGGTCCGCGGCGCCCCAGACGGCGTCCGCGTCGGGGACGATCGTGGCGCCCGCCGCCGCGTAGTCCTCGTCCAGGATGCGCGACCCGGTGCCTGCGCCCGCCTGGACGAGCACCTCGTGCCCGCGTCCCGCGAGCGAGTGCACTCCGGCCGGGGTGATGGCCACCCGGTTCTCGTTGTTCTTGATCTCCGTGGGCACCCCGACGCGCATGGGTCGAGTCTGGAGATCGGTCGGCTGCAGCGCTAGATCCTCGAAGCATCTTCGGTGGTCGGTAGGCTCCGGGGATGGAACCGTCGATCCGGGAACCCGTGAAGCGGGCCGGCGCGAAGGACCTTCGGCTCCCGGACGGCGTCGACGAGCTCGATCTGCGGATCCTCGCGGTGCTGCGCGACGACGCGCGGCTGTCGAACGCCGAGCTCGCCGCCGCGGTCGGCGTCGCCCCGTCGACCGCCCACGTGCGGCTGCGCTCCCTCCGGGACCGCGGCATCATCACCGGCTTCGTGACGAGCGTCGACCACCGCCGGCTCGGACGCGGGCTGCAGGCCCTCGTCCACGTCGGGCTCCGGCCCGGCGCCAGGCAGGCGAGCATCACCGACTTCGCGAGCGAGATCCGCGGGCTGCCGCCGGTGCTCCAGGTGTTCTTCCTGGGCGGGGTCGACGACTTCATCGTGCACGTGGCGGTGCCCGACTCCAGCGCGCTGCGCGCCTTCGTCGTGGATCACCTCTCCTCCAAGCCCACCGTCGCCTCCACCCGCACGAGCATCGTGTTCGACTACTACCGCAACGGCGTCGCGGCGTCCTTCGACTGACCCGGGCCGCCGCACGTCCTCCTGCTGCGGGGGCCCGCCGCGGCTGACGGGGCGGCGCGCTCCGCCCCATCAGCCGCGCACGGCCCCCGCAGGGGAGGCGGTTAGCGTGGAGGCGGGGCACCGATGACGAAGCGACGACCGGACGATTCGCGGCTCTCGGCCGCGCGGTACGCGGCCGAGCAGGCGCTGCCGCCCGAGCTGCGTCCCGACGAGGATGACGAGCCCGTCGACCGGGGGCAGGTGTCCTCGGACGAGCGCGCGATGGCGGTCGAGATCGCGATCCAGCAGGCGATGCGCCGCGGCGACTTCGACGACCTGCCCGGCCGGGGCAAGCCGCTCACGGGGCTCGGTGGCCGCCAGGATCCCGACTGGTGGATCCGGAGGAAGATCGAGCGCGAGCAGCTCACCGGCCTCGGGCCGCCCGCGCTCACCCTGCGCGCGGAGGACGCCGCCCTCGAGGAGCGGCTCGACGCCCTGCACACCGAGGCGCAGGTCCGGGCGGTGCTCGAGGACTTCAACCGCCGGGTGCGGCAGGCGCGCCTCCAGCTCCTCGGCGGTCCGCCGGTCATCACCCGGCCGAAGGACGTCGACGCGCAGGTCGCCGCATGGCGGGTCCGCGCGGAGGCGGCGCGCGCCGCCCGGCTGCGGGCCGCTGAGGAGGCCAGGGAGCAGGAGCGTGCCCGGCTGGCGGCCATGACCTGGCGGGAGCGCCGCCGGGAGCGCCGCCGACGGGCCTGACCGCTACGGTCGATCGGTGCCGACCATCGCGCCCCTCACCGCCGCGGACCACACGGACTGGCTGCCGCTCTGGCAGGCGTACCTCGACTTCTACGAGTCGGCCGTGCCCACCGAGGTGACCGAGCGGACCTTCGACCGGCTCGTCGAGGACCGGGAGCTGCACGGGGCGCTCGCGCGCGACGCCGCGGGACGCGCCGTCGGGCTGGTGCACTGGCTCCTCCACCCGGCCACGTGGAGCACCGCCCCGTACTGCTACCTCGAGGACCTCTTCGTCGCGCCGGACGCGCGGAGCGGCGGCATCGGGCGCGCGCTCATCGGGCACGTCCGGGATCGGGCGACCGAGGCGGGTGCGGCCAAGGTCTACTGGCTCACCCGGGAGGACAACGCGACCGCGCGGCTCCTGTACGACCGCGTCGCCGACGCGACCGGCTTCGTCCACTACGAGGTGACGCTCCGGAAGGAGCCCTAACCTTCCCGCATGGCTGTCACCGCAACGCTCGAGCTGCACCTGAAGGACGAGGCCGTCGCCGGCGCGGAGGAGGCGCTCGGCGCGATTCTCCGCGACACCCGCGCCTTCCCGGGCAACGAGGGGATCGAGGTCCTCGTCGACGACGCGGACCCGGCCCACATCCTGGTGGTCGAGCACTGGGCCTCGGTCGAGCGCGACGACGCCTACCGTGCCTGGCGGGACACCCCGGAGGGGGCGTCGAACCTCGGTGCGCTGCTCGCGTCGAAGCCGGTGCTCACGCGCTACCGGACGCTGACGACCTACTGAGCCTCGGAGGCGACGGGCTCGACCGGCTCCTTCGCCACCGACTCGTCCCGCGCCTGGAGTGGCCGGGGTGGGCGGAGGCGGAGCACGACGAAGAGCGTCAGGCCGATCGCGATGAGCACGAACGACGCCCACTCGTTGTCGGGGATGCCCAGGAAGCCGCCGCTCGTCGGATCGATGCGGATCGACTCCAGGTAGGCGCGGCCGATGCCGTACCAGATGAAGTAGGACGCGATCGACTCGCCCAGCCGGAGCACGCCCCGGCGTCCGAGCACCACGATGAGGATCGCCCCGAGCACGTCCCAGATCTGCTCGTACAGGAACAGGGGCGTGAACAGCGTGCCCGGCGGCAGGCCCGGCGGGAACTTGGGGTTCGTGGCCTCGATCTGCAGCCCCCACGGCAGCGTGGTCGGCACCCCGAACAGCTCGTGGTTGAAGTAGTTGCCGAACCGGCCGATGGCCTGCGCGACGAGCAGCGCGGGCGCGAGCGCGTCCGCGAAGCCGAGGAACCGGAACCCTGCGCGATGGCAGGCGATGAGGATGCCGACGGCACCGCCGATCTCGGCGCCGTAGATCGCGTTCCCGCCGTCCCAGATCGCGAACACGTTCCAGAGGTTGTCGCCCGCGGCGAAGTAGTCGCCCGGGTGGGTCACCACGTGGTAGAGCCGGGCGACGACGATCCCCATCGGCACGGCCCAGATCGCGGCGTCGATCGCGAGCCCGCTGGGGGCGCCCCTGGCGCGGAGCCTGCGGTCGGTGATGATCACCGCGGCGACGATCCCCGTGAGGATGCAGAGCGCGTAGGTGTGCACGGTCAGCGGCCCGACCTGGAACGACGACCAGGACAGCGGCGGACTGGGAATGCTGAAGCGGACGGGCATCGGCACCAGTGTGCCCTCTCTTCGTGCACTCCGCATTGACACGTCGCCGGTGACCGCGCGACCGCGTACGGTCGTGATCGCCCGTCAGCGCTCACGGCGGAGTCGGAGGACGCGGATGTCGATCGATCGAGCGGGATGGGCCGTGCTCGGCCCGGGAGCGATCGCGCGGCGGTTCCTCGCCGAGCTGCCGGCGAGCAGCGGCGCGCTGGTCGCGGTCGGCAGCAGCGACCCGGCCCGGGCTGCGGCGTTCGCCGCGGAGGCGGAGGGGCTGGGCTTCGCCGGTGTCACCGCCGGCGGCTACGAGGAGGCGCTCGCCGATCCGCGCGTCGACGCGGTCTACGTGGCGACCGTCCATCCCGGGCACGCCCGGCTCGTGCTCGCGGCGCTCGCCGCGGGCAAGGCGGTGCTCTGCGAGAAGCCCCTCGCCGTGAACCACGGCACCGCGATGGTGCTGGCGGACGCCGCGCGCGAAGCAGGCCTCCCGCTCGTCGAGGCCTATGTGCACCGGTTCCACCCGCAGACCGCGGCCATGACGGACCTGATCCGGCGCGGGGTGATCGGCGAGGTGCAGCACGTCGACGCGGCCTTCGCGTTCCGCGCGGATCCGCGGGAGGGCCGGCTCTTCGAGCAGGCCACCGCGGGCGGGGGGATCCTCGACGTCGGCTGCTACCCCGTCACCATGGCGGCGGCGGTGGTCGCCGCGGCCACGGGTGTCGCGGTCGCCGAGCCCCTCGAGGTGCAGGGCGCCGGCACCGTCGGCCCGACCGGGGTCGACGAGTGGGCGGTGGCCCGGCTCGCCTACCCGGGCGGCATCACCGCGACGCTCACCTGCGGTGTCCGCGTGGAGGACCGGCACGGTGTCACGGTGATCGGGTCCCGGGGCCGCATCCACCTGCCCGTGCCCTGGACGATCGACGGCCTGCCGGTGCTCGAGCTCGCCGTGACGGACGAGCCGCCCGTGTCGACGCCGTTCCCGGGGGTGTCTCCGTACGCGCTGGAGGCGGACGCGACCATCGAGGCGCTCCGCGCGGGGGCGGTGGAGGCGCCGGGCTTCACGCTCGAGGACAGCCTCGCGACCGCGCGCACCCTCGATCGGTGGCGAGCGGCGGTCGGCGTCCGGTACCCGTTCGAGGCGGAGGAGGCCGACATCCCGACCGTCTCCGGCCGCCCGCTGTCGCGCCGGTCGGACGCCCCCATGCGCTACGGCGAGATCCCCGGCGTGGGCAAGCGGATGTCCCGGCTCGTGCTCGGCGTCGACAACCAGCCGGACCTCGCGCATGCCTCCGCGCTCTTCGACCACTTCGTCGAGCAGGGCGGCACCGCGTTCGACACGGCGTGGCTCTACGGGGGCGGCGCCCACGAGCGGCGGCTCGGCCGGTGGATCGCGAACCGGGGGGTCCGGGAGGACGTGGTCGTCATCACCAAGGGCGCCCACACCCCGTTCTGCGACCCCGAGTCCCTCAGCCGTCAGCTGCTGGAGAGCCTCGACCGGCAGGGCACCGGGTACGCGGACATCTACCTGATGCACCGCGACAACCTCGACGTGCCCGTCGGGGAGTTCGTCGACGTGCTCGACGAGCACGTGCGCGCGGGCCGCATCCGGGTCGCCGGGGTGTCGAACTGGGCGCTCGACCGGTTCGACGAGGCCAACGCCTACGCCCGCGCGAACGGCCGCACCGAGCTCGCGGTGCTGTCGAACCACTTCGGGCTCGCGGAGGCGTACGACGTGCCCTGGGCGGGCTGCCGGCACGTGACCGATCCGGTGTCGAAGGCCTGGCTCGAGCAGCGCCGGGTGCCGCTGCTGCCGTGGTCCAGCCAGGCGCGGGGGTTCTTCGCCCGGGCCGCGCCCGGCGACACGAGCGATCAGGAGCTCGTCCGCTGCTACTACAGCGACGCCAACTTCGAGCGGCAGCGCCGCGCGCAGCAGCTGGGTGCCGAGCGCGGTGTCCCGGCCACGGCCGTCGCGCTCGCCTTCGTGCTCGCGCAGCCGTTCCCGACCTTCCCGCTGTTCGGGCCGCGCACGATCGGGGAGGCCCGGTCGTCCATGCAGGGGCTGTCGATCGAGCTGACCCCGGCCGAGGTCGCCTGGCTCGACCTGCGGGGCGAGCGGACGGCATAGCCTTCGGGCTCGGGAGGCATCGCAGCATGTTCCGCATCGACCTCGGGGGCGACCCCGGACTGGACGCCATCGCGCTCGCCGCGCGCGCCGCCGAGGCCGAGGCCGAGGGCTTCGACGGGGTTGGCGCCTCCGAGACGCGGCACGACCCGTTCCTCTCGCTCGCGCTCGCGGCCCGTGCGACGAGCCGCGTCGAGCTGCTCTCGACCATCGCGGTGGCCTTCGCGCGCAATCCGATGACGGTTGCCCAGTCCGCGTTCGATCTGCAGGGGATCTCGGGCGGCCGCTTCCTCCTGGGCCTGGGCTCGCAGGTGCGGCCGCACATCGAGCGCCGGTTCTCGATGCCGTGGTCCCACCCGGCCCCGCGGATGGCGGAGTTCGTCCGGGCGGTGCGGGCCATCTGGGCGACCTGGCAGACCGGTGCACCGCTGCGCTTCCAGGGCGAGTTCTACTCGCACACCCTCATGACGCCGTTCTTCAGCCCGCCGAGCCTCGAGGTCGGCCTCCCGCCGATCTGGATCGCTGCGGTGGGGGAGCGCATGACCGAGGTCGCCGGGCAGGTGGGGGACGGGCTCCACGCGCACAGCTTCACGACCGCGCACTACCTCGCGGAGGTGAGCCTCCCCGCCCTCCGGCGCGGTGCGGAGGCGGCGGGACGGGAGGTCGGCGAGGTCGGGGTCGCGCTGCCGGCGCTCATCGCGGTCGGCGACGACGACGCGGCGCTCGAGCAGGCGGTCAGGGCGACGCGCGCGCAGATCGCCTTCTACGGCAGCACGCCGGCCTACCTGCCGGTGCTCGCCGCGCACGGCTGGGACGACCTGCACGACCGCCTCCACGCCGCGTCCCGGCGCGGCGAGTGGGACACCATGCCGGACCTCGTCCCCGACGAGGTGCTCGAGGCATTCGCCGCGGTCGGCACCGGCGCCGAGGTCGCGGCGGAGCTCCGCCGCCGCTTCGGGGGTCTGGTGACCCGGTTGTCCTTCAGCGCGAGCTACCCGATCGCGCCGGAGACGACCGCCGCGCTCCTGGCCGGCCTCCGCGCCTCCTGACCTCGGGGGAGCGGGACGCCGGTAGGATCACGGGATGCCCGCTCCTGATGTGGAGGCGCAGGAGGAGGGCGACCTCGCTCCCGCCGTGCCCTCCTTCGACGACCTCGGCCTCTCCGCCCCCGTGCTCAAGGCCCTGAAGGACGTCGGCTACGAGACCCCCTCCGCGATCCAGGCGGCCACGATCCCGAGCCTGCTCGCCGGCCGCGACGTCGTGGGCCGCGCCCAGACCGGCACCGGCAAGACGGCCGCGTTCGCGCTGCCGATCCTCTCCCGCCTCGACCTCGACCAGTCGACGCCGCAGGCGCTCGTGCTCGCCCCGACCCGGGAGCTGGCGCTGCAGGTGTGCGAGGCGTTCGAGCGCTACGCCGCGCACCGCAAGGGCATCCACGTGCTGCCGGTCTACGGCGGCCAGGGCTACGGGCAGCAGCTGTCCGCCCTCCGGCGCGGCGTGCACGTCGTGGTCGGCACCCCCGGCCGGATCATGGACCACCTGGAGAAGGGCACCCTCGACCTCTCCGAGCTGAAGTACCTCGTGCTCGACGAGGCCGACGAGATGCTGAAGATGGGGTTCGCGGAGGACGTCGCGACGATCCTCGCCGACACCCCGGACACGAAGCAGGTGGCGCTCTTCTCCGCCACCATGCCCGCCCAGATCCGGCGGATCTCGCAGCAGTACCTCCACGACCCGGAGGAGATCACCGTCGCGACGCGGACGACGACCTCCTCCACCATCACGCAGCGGTACCTCGTGGTCGCCTACCCGCAGAAGGTCGACGCGCTCACCCGCATCCTCGAGGTGGAGAACTTCGAGGGCGTCATCGTCTTCGTCCGCACGAAGAACGAGACCGAGACGCTCGCGGAGCGCCTGCGCGCCCGCGGCTACGCGGCGGCGGCGATCAGCGGCGACGTCGCGCAGGCGCAGCGCGAGCGCACCGTGAACCAGCTGCGCGACGGGAAGCTCGACATCCTCGTCGCGACGGACGTCGCGGCCCGCGGGCTCGACGTCGAGCGGATCAGCCACGTCGTGAACTTCGACCTGCCGATCGACACCGAGTCGTACGTGCACCGCATCGGCCGCACGGGGCGCGCGGGCCGCGCGGGCGACGCGATCAGCTTCGTCACCCCGCGCGAGCGGCGCATGCTCACCGCCATCGAGCGCGCCACGCACCAGCCGCTGACCCAGATGCAGCTGCCGACGGCGGAGGACGTCAACGCCACCCGGCTCAGCCGGTTCGACGACCGCATCACCGCCGCGCTCGAGCAGCGGGATCGCATCGACCGGTTCCGCGACATCATCGCCCACTACGTCGACCACCACGACGTGCCCGAGGCCGACGTCGCGGCGGCGCTCGCCGTCGTCGCGCAGGGCGAGACGCCCATGCTGCTCGACCCGGACGAGGACCGCGCACCGCAGCGCTTCGAGCGCTTCGACGTCGACCGCCCCGACCGGCCCGGCACCGCCGAGCGCCGCAGCCGCTCCGCGTCCGGTCCGCGCACCACCTACCGCCTGGAGGTCGGGCGGCGCCAGCGCGTCGAGCCGAGGCAGATCATCGGGGCGCTCGCGAACGAGGGCGGCCTCACCCGCGACGACTTCGGCGGCATCGACATCCGGCAGGACTTCTCGCTGATCGAGCTCCCGGCCGACCTGCCCGGCGATGCGCTCGAGAAGCTGCGGGGCACGCGGATCAGCGGCAAGCTCATCGCGCTCCGGCACGACGGCGGACCGCTCCGCCGCAGCGGGGGCGACCGCCCCCAGCGGCCCCGGCGCCCCTAGCCGCGCGGGACCTTCGGCTCTGGCCCGGTCCGGGCGCCCCCGGTGTGCTCGACCGAGCACGCCGAGGGGGTGTCCGTGACCGGGTCCGTCCGCGCCGCGACCACGCGGTCGCCGCTGCAGCGGCTCGCACGGTCCACCCTGCTCGTCGTCGCGGCCTTCATCGCGGTCACGGCCGCGGCCGGCGGCGTCGCCCTCATCGTCGGTTCGGGCCTGCCGGACGGCTCGACCGTCCTGGTCCCGCCGCGCAGCTACCTCGCCGGGAGCCCGTTCGGCGGCTACCTCGTGCCGGGGCTCACCCTGCTCGTGGTGATCGGCGGTCTGCACGCCGCCGCCTTCGTGCTGGTCTCCCGTCGGCGCCCCCTCGGACCGCTGGTCGCCGCGCTCGCCGGCTTCGCGACGCTCGTCTGGATCTTCGTCGAGCTGCTCGTCATCCCGTTCAGCGCACTCCAGGTCGTGTACGAGCTGCTCGGCATCGTGGAGCTCGCCGCGCTCCTCGTCCTGCTGGGGCTGCTCGACCCGATCGAGGCCGGGCGGGAGCGGTCGTGACCCTCGGCACGCGCCTCCGGCCGGAGGACGAGGCGAACCTCCTCGTGGAGGATCGCGGCGCCCCGATGCACATCGCGGCGCTCGCGGTCCTCGGCGCGCCGCCGGACGGGCGACCGCTCGACGTGGGCGCGGTGCGACGGCTCGTCGCCGACCGCGTCCCCTCCGCACCCGCGCTCCGGTCGGGCGTGGTCCGCTCGGGGCGCGGCTGGCGCTGGTCCGAGGCGCCGTCGGTCGACCCCGTCGAGCACGTCGTCGTGCGCAGGATCGGCGAGGAGGACGACGCGCTGGCCGCAGCCGCGGCCCTCGCGCTCGAGGCGCCCCTCGACCGGTCCCGGCCGCTGTGGCAGCTCGTGCTGCTCATCGAGCCGAGCGGGGCGTGCGCCGGGCTCCTGCTCCGCATCCACCACGCGCTCGCGGACGGGGGTGCCGCGGTCGCGCTGCTCGGGTCGCTGTTCGAGCTCGGCGAGCAGACCGCTGCCACCCCGCGCCGCACGCGCGTCCGGCGCGGCGTGCTCCGAGGGCTGGGGCAGGACCTCCGCATGCTGCTCGGAGCCGGAGACGCCCTTCCCGTCGACGTGCCGGTGGGGCGACGGCGCCGGCTGGTGCTGCTGCACGCGGACCTCGAGGACTGCCGCCTGGTGGCCCGCGCCGCGGGCGCCCGGATCGACGACCTCCTCCTCGCCGCCGCGGCGGAGGGGATGCGAGCGCTGCTCCGCGCGCGAGGCCTGCCGATCCGGCCGGCGACCCTCCGCGTCTCGGTCGCCGCCTCGCTGCGACCGCCAGGCGCGGCGGCCGCGGGGAACCGGAGCGCCACGGTGGTCGTCCCGGTGCCGCTGGACGAGGCCGACCCGATCCGGCGGCTGCGTCGGACCGCCGACGCCGACGCGGCGGCCAGGGCGATGCCCCTCCCGCGGCCCATGGGGCGCGTCCTGCAGCGCTGGACGGCCCGTGCCATGTTCCGGCAGCGGCTGGTCCACCTCCTGCTCACCAATGTGCCCGGGCCGCCCACCGCCGCGCGGTTCGCCGGGGTCCCGGTGCTCGAGCTGCTCCCCGTCCCGGTGGTGCAGGGCGATCTGCCGATCGCCGTCGGCGCGCTCTCCTACGCAGGCGGGTTCGGCATCACGCTGCTGGCCGATCGGGACGCGGTGCCCGACCTCGAGGTCTTCGAGGAGGGGTTCAGGGCCGGGCTCGCGGCGCTCGGCGTGGACACGGAGGTCGCCGCGCGACGTCGGCCGGTCCACTGACGGCGGCTGCCCGGGAATCCCGGGGCGGGGCTGTGCCCGTCGCCGGATGTCGTCGCGCGCCTCCCGCGCGGGTTGGAGGACGGGCACAACGATCTCCGTCATCCATCGGTCGTGTCCCACGATGCGGGAGGTCCCGGGCGGTCCCGGGAGAGACGGAGTCGACGGTGAGCGCAGCGGTCAGCCTCGAGGAGCGCGAGCGCCTGCTCGCCGGACGGGATCTGTCGATCGACCTCGTGCGGGTGTGCTGCGTGCTGCTCGTGGTCGTGCTGCACTCGCTCATGCTCGGGCTCACCGTCTGGCCGGACGGCGCCATCGGCTGGCGCAACGTCGTGCAGGAGCAGCCGTGGTTCGCCGTCGCGAGCTGGTTCGGGCAGCTGATGCCCCTCTTCTTCGTCGTCGGCGGCTTCGCGTCCTGGCAGGGATGGCGCTCCACCGTGCGTCGCGGCGGAGGGGCCGGGGAGTTCTTCCGCGCCCGCCTCCTCCGCCTCGGCACCCCTGCGGCGGTCTGGTTCGTGCTCGTCGGAGGCCTCGTGTGGGCCGCGGCCGGGGCGGGCCTGCCGATGCCCGTGGCCCAGCTGCTCGCGAAGGGGCTCGGCATGCCCCTCTGGTTCCTCGCCGCGTACCTCCTGTGCCAGGCCGCGGCCCCGCTGCTGATCCGCCTGCACGAGCGCCACCGGTCGGCGACGATCCTCGGGCTCGCCGCCGGGATCGTGGTCGTGGACGCGCTCCGGCGGGTCACCGGCGTGCAGGAGGTGGGGCTCGCCAACCTCCTGCTCGTGTGGCCCCTCGTGCAGCAGCTGGGGTTCCTGCTCGCCGACGGCACGCTCGCCCGGCTGCGCCGTCCCGCCCTCGCCGGGCTGGCGGCCGCCGCGTTCGGCGCCGTCGGGGTGCTGGCGTCCTCCGGCCTCTACTCGCCCGACATGCTCGACGACCTGAACCCGCCGACGCTCCCGCTCGTGCTCATCGGGGTGGGCCAGACGGCGCTGTTCCTGCTCGCGAAGCCGGGTCTCGACGCGGTCATGAGCACGCGGCCGGCGCAGGCGTTCGTCGGGCTCGCCGGCACGCGGATGATGACCGTCTACCTCTGGCACCTGCTGCTCGTGATCGCGGTCGCCGGCTCCGTGCTGCTCGCGCCGGGCGTGGTGCCCGCGGTCGGCACGACGGCGTGGTGGTTCGCGCGCATCCCGGGCGACCTGGTGGTGCTCTTCGTGCTGTTCCTGATCTCGCTCGGCGTCGCGCGCTTCGAGCGGGGCCCGCGACGGGTCGGGCCGGTGCCGTCCGCGCCCGCACTCGTGGTCGCCGGCGTCCTCGCCGTGGTGCCGCCGTTCTGGGCGATGGAGGCCGGCCTGGACCTCGCCGGGTTCGTGTGGGGCGCGGCGGCGATGTCGGCAGCGGTCCTCATCGCCCGCGGTCGGCCGGCGGCCTGAGCGCCCGCCGCGACCGGTAGGATCGACGGCGCGAAGGGGAGTATCCCGCCACCGCACCACTCGTCAGCACGTTCCGCCTCGTCGGCGGATCCGGGGGTGCGGCGCCCGAGAGGGCGGGGAGAGACGTTCGAGGACAGGGCCTGCCCTCGAGGAGAACCTCCGTGACCATCGTCCCGCTGCCGTTCGAGCTCGTCTCGCTCGGCGTGATCGTGCTCATCCTGATCGCGGACATCGTGCTCGCCTACCGGCGCCCGCACGTGCCGTCGACCCGGGAGTCGACCCTGTGGGTCGTCTTCTACGTCGTGCTCGCGCTCGTCTTCGCGCTGCTGCTGCTCGTCATCGACGGCCCGACGCACGCGACCGAGTTCGTCGCCGGCTGGCTGACCGAGTACTCGCTGTCGATCGACAACCTGTTCGTCTTCATCGTGATCATGGCGGGGTTCGCCGTGCCGAAGCAGCGCCAGCAGGAGGTGCTGATGGTCGGCATCATCCTGGCGCTGATCTTCCGCGGGATCTTCATCCTCATCGGCGCCTCGCTGATCGAGAACTTCAGCTGGATCTTCTACCTCTTCGGCGCGTTCCTCATCTACACCGCGATCACGCAGGCGTTCGGCAGCGAGCACGGCGACCAGACCGACACCGCGCTCGTCCGGTTCGCGAAGCGGCACCTCGCCGTCACCGACCGGTACGACGGCGGCCGGATCCGCACGACCATCGACGGCAAGCGCTACTTCACGCCGATCCTCATCGTGCTGATCGCGATCGGTGCGACGGACGTGCTGTTCGCGCTCGACTCGATCCCGGCGATCTTCGGCATCACGGACAGCCCGTTCATCGTCTACACCGCGAACATCTTCGCGCTCATGGGGCTCCGGCAGCTCTACTTCCTGCTCGGCGACCTGGTCGAGAAGCTGAAGTACCTCAAGTACGGGATCGCCTTCATCCTCGCCTTCATCGGCGTGAAGCTCGTCCTCCACGCGCTCCACGAGAACGAGCTGCCGTTCCTGAACGGCGGCGAGCACGTCCCCGTGCCGGAGATCGGCACCGGGCTCTCGCTCGTGGTGATCGTGCTGTCCATGGCGGTGGCCACCGTCGCGAGCCTCATCAGCATCCGGCGCGACCCGGACGCCTCCCTGAAGGACCTGCGCAAGCACGAGTGACGGGGGTGCGTGGGCCCGGCCCACGCGCCTACCATCAGCAGCGTGCTGCGCGGCATGTTCGGGTGGATCCGGCGATCCGCTGCGTGGCGCCGTCGCGCCGACGAGCACCACGTGATCGCTCTCGGTCGCCCGGATGTGCCGCCGGCCCTCGTGCGGCTGCCGAGGCAGCCGTCCCAGCTCCTCCGTACCGACGCGTGGCGGCCGATCGCGCAGCTCGCCGATCAGCGCATCCGCGCCCACCGCAGCGAACGGCTCTCGGTCGGGGAGATGGTCGAGACCGTCTCCCACGAGGTCGAGGACGTCGTCGCGGCTCAGCCCCTCGAGGCGTCGTTCGTCGCGTGGCGCACCTGGGCCGCGGTGACCGAGACGCCGTGGCCGGAGGGGTTCCACGAGCTCCTGGTCGGCGCGAACACCTCCGAGGCGGACGACGTCGAGATCGCGCTGCACGTGCAGGCGGACCTCGCCGCGCTGCTGCCGCAGGTCGTCGCGGCGCGCCTCAGCGAGAACGACGGCTGACGCCCCTCGTGCGGCGATCGCCGACTGATGCGGCCGTGATCCGCGCAGCATCAGTCGGAAAGCGCCGCAGGAGGCGGGCCGGGGGCGGTGGTAGCCTCTGGCTCATGCTCCGCGGCGCGCTCCTCCTTCCGTGCCGCGACGAGGTCTGACCCACCGGCTCCCTCGTCGCGGAGGTCTTCGTCTGCCGGGAACCCGTTCGTTCCAACCGGAGGACATCCCATGCCCGACTCGAGCGCGGCCGAGACCGCTCCCGCTCCCCAGCGCCCGCACCGCGACGGCCCCCGCACCCTCGCCGAGAAGGTGTGGGCCGACCACCTCGTCAAGCGCGGCGAGGACGGCGCGCCGGACCTCATCTACATCGACCTGCACCTCGTGCACGAGGTCACGAGCCCGCAGGCGTTCGACGGCCTCCGCGCCGAGGGACGCCCGGTGCGGCGGCCCGACCTCACGAACGCGACCGAGGACCACAACACCCCGACGGTCGACATCGACAAGCCGATCGCGGACATCACGAGCCGCACGCAGATCGAGACCCTCCGGCGCAACGCGGAGGAGTTCGGCATCCGGCTGCACTCCCTCGGCGACGCGGAGCAGGGCATCGTGCACGTCGTCGGGCCGCAGCTCGGCCTCACGATGCCGGGCGTCACCGTCGTCTGCGGCGACTCGCACACCTCCACCCACGGCGCCTTCGGCGCGATGGCGTTCGGCATCGGGACGAGCGAGGTCGAGCACGTGCTGGCCACCCAGACGCTGCCGCTCAAGCCGTTCAAGACGATGGCGGTCACGGTCGAGGGCACACTGCGGCCCGGGGTGACGGCGAAGGACATCATCCTGGCCGTCATCGCGAAGATCGGCGCCAACGGCGGCCAGGGCTACGTGCTCGAGTACCGCGGCAGCGCGATCCGCGCCCTCTCCATGGAGGGCCGCATGACGATCTGCAACATGTCGATCGAGGCGGGTGCCCGCGCCGGCATGGTCGCGCCCGACCAGACGACGTTCGACTATCTCGAGGGCCGGCCCCACGCGCCGAAGGGGGCGGACTGGGACGCCGCGGTCGAGTACTGGAAGACGCTGCCGTCCGACGACGACGCCGTGTTCGATGCGGAGGTGTTCCTCGACGCGGACGAGCTGGAGCCGTTCGTGACATGGGGGACGAACCCCGGCCAGGGGACGACCCTCGCCGGAGCGGTGCCGGACCCGGCCGCGATCGCGGACCCGCAGGAGCGCGCCGCCGCCGAGCGCGCGCTGCAGTACATGGACCTCGAGCCCGGCACGCCGCTCAAGGAGGTCAAGGTCGACGCCGTCTTCATGGGGTCGTGCACGAACAGCCGGGTCGAGGACCTCCGGGCGTTCGCGTCGATCATCAAGGGCAGGAAGAAGGCGGAGGGCGTCCGCGTCATGGTCGTCCCCGGCTCCGCTCGCGTCCGCCTGGAGGCGGAGGCGGAGGGCCTGGACGTGATCATCAAGGAGTTCGGCGCCGAATGGCGGTTCGCGGGCTGCTCGATGTGCCTCGGCATGAATCCGGACCAGCTCGCGCCGGGGGAGCGGTGCGCCTCCACCTCCAACCGCAACTTCGAGGGCCGGCAGGGCAAGGGCGGGCGCACGCACCTCGTGTCGCCGCTCGTCGCCGCGGCGACCGCGATCCGCGGCACGCTCTCCTCGCCGTCCGACGTGATCGAGGAGGTCCTGGTCTGATGGAACCCTTCACCACCCACACCGGCGTCGCCGTGCCGCTGAAGCGGTCCGCGGTCGACACCGACCAGATCATCCCGGCCGTGTACCTGAAGCGGGTCACGAAGACCGGCTACGACGACGCGCTGTTCGCCAACCTCCGGCAGGAGCCGACGTTCGTGCTGAACGACCCGGCGTACGCGTCCGGCTCGATCCTCTTCGCGGGCCCGGACTTCGGCACCGGCTCCAGCCGCGAGCACGCCGTCTGGGCCCTCCGCGACTACGGCTTCCGCGCCGTGTTCGCGCCGCGCTTCGGGGACATCTTCCGCGGCAACGCCGGAAAGCAGGGCCTGCTCACGGCGGTCCTGCCGGAGGAGGTGATCGCGACATGCTGGGCCGCGATCGAGGCGGACCCAGGCACGACGGCTACCGTCGACCTCCGTGCGGCCACCGTCTCCCTTTCGGGGGAGACCCACCCGTTCGAGATCGATGCCTACACTCGCTGGAGGCTCCTGGAGGGCCTCGACGACATCGGACTCACGCTTCGCGACGAGGCGATGATCACCCATTTCGAACAGGGCCGCGAAGCGTGGCGACCCCAGACCTTGCCGGTAAGGGAACGTTGAGCAATCTGATCACGGAAGGGGCGCGCGCAGGCGCGTCCGTCGGCCTGAACTTCGACCGCATCACCATCGAGGGCGGCAAGCCGCTGCACGGCGAGGTCGACGTCCGCGGGGCGAAGAACCTCGTCACGAAGGCGATGGTCGCCTCGCTCCTGTCGGAGGGGGTCAGCGTCCTCCGGGACGTGCCGGACATCTCGGACGTGCGCGTCGTGCGCGGGCTGCTCGAGATCCACGGCGTCACGGTCAAGCAGGGCATCGAGGACGGCGAGCTGCTGCTCGACGCCCGGAACGTGCGGAAGGCCCACATGCGCGAGATCGACGCGCACGCCGGCTCCTCCCGCATCCCGATCCTGTTCTGCGGCCCGCTGCTGCACCAGCTCGGTGAGGCGTTCATCCCCGACCTCGGCGGCTGCCGCATCGGGGACCGGCCGATCAACTTCCACCTCGACGCCCTGCGCCGCTTCGGCGCGATCGTCGACAAGCTGCCGGCGGGCATCCGGCTGTCGGCCCCGAACGGCCTGCACGGCGCCCACATCCACCTCCCGTACCCGAGCGTCGGGGCGACCGAGCAGGTGCTGCTCACGGCCGTGCGCGCGGAGGGGGTCACGGAGCTGCGGAACGCGGCGATCGAGCCCGAGATCATGGACCTCATCGCGGTCCTGCAGAAGATGGGCGCGATCATCTCGGTCGAGCCGAACCGCGTCATCCTCATCGAGGGCGTTCGGGACCTCCGCGGGTACACGCACCGGGCGATCTTCGACCGCAACGAGGCCGCCTCCTGGGCCTCCGCCGCACTCGCCACCAACGGCGACGTGATGGTGAAGGGCGCCAAGCAGGAGCACATGATGACCTTCCTGAACGTGTTCAGGAAGGTCGGCGGCGAGTTCGACGTGCAGGAGGAGGGCATCCGCTTCTGGCACCCGGGCGGTTCGCTGAAGCCGGTCGTCATCGAGACCGACGTGCACCCGGGCTTCATGACGGACTGGCAGCAGCCGCTCGTCGTGGCGCTGACCCAGGCGGACGGCGTCTCCACGATCCACGAGACCGTGTACGAGAACCGGTTCGGCTTCACGGAGGCGCTGCAGAAGATGGGCGCGGACATCCGCGTGCACCCGCGCGGCTTCGCGGCACCGAACCGGCGCGTGCCGCGCCGGGAGCTCGAGCAGGCCGCCGTCATCACGGGCCCGACCCCGCTGCACGGCGCCGACATCGAGGTGCCGGACCTGCGCGGCGGCTTCTCGCACCTGATCGCGGCGCTCACCGCCGAGGGGCAGAGCACCGTGCGCAACGTCGGGATCATCAGCCGCGGCTACGAGAAGTTCGGCGAGAAGCTGACGGCGCTGGGAGCGCGCTTCAGGGTCGAGGGCTGACGGCTCGCTCCGATGGCCGATCCCGAGCTCGCCGGCACCCGAACGAAGCCGGCGAAGCCGTACGCCGAGAAGCGGCGGCCGTCGGCGTGGTGGTTCCTCGCCGCCCCGATCGTGCCGTTCATGCGCGCTGCGGCACGCATCCGCATCCGGAACCCCGAGAAGCTGCCCGCGACCGGGCCGTTCATCGTGACGCCCAACCACATGTCGAACATCGACCCGATCGTGGTGGCCGTCGCGATCTGGCGGCTCGGTCGGGCGCCTCGGTTTCTCGCGAAGGCGTCCCTGTTCACGATCCCCGTGGTGGGTGCCGCGCTGCGATCGGTGGGACAGATCCCCGTGGAGCGCGGTGGCGCGTCGCGTGGGGCGATCCCGCTGTCCTCCGCGAAGCGGATCATCGCGGAGGGACAGGGCGTCATCGTCTACCCGGAGGGGTCGCTCACCCGCGATCCGGGCCTGTGGCCGATGCGCGGCAAGACCGGCGCCGCGCGACTCGCGCTGCAGCTCGGGCTGCCGGTGATCCCGGTCGCGCACTGGGGTGCGCAGGGGCTCATGCCCGTGAACTCCAAGAAGCTGCGCCTCCGGCCTCGAGCGCACATCGAGGTCGTCTTCGGTGATCCGGTCGACCTGTCGGACCTCGGTCGCGTCGCCGATCGCGCGGCGCTGAACGCGGCGACGGACCGGATCATGGCCGCGATCACCGGGCTGCTCGAGGGTCTCCGCGGGGAGACCGCGCCCGCCGAGCGCTGGGATCCGCTTCAGCACGGCCAATCCGAGACGGGCACCTTCTGATGCGGGTGGTGCATTTCGAAGGGGTTTCTGCGGGCCGAAGGCGCCAGAAACCCCTTCAAAACGCACCGAGCGCTCACCGCTGGTCGAGGTGCGAGCGCAGCGAGCCTCGAGACCACCCCGATAGGGGCGGGCGGTGAGGGTCGCGGTCCTCGGCGCGGGGTCGTGGGGCACGGTGTTCGCGAAGGTGCTCGCCGACTCCGGCAACGACGTCGTGCTCTGGGCGCGCCGCGGCTCGGTCGTGAACGGGATCGAGAGCCGCAGGCGCAACGACGACTATCTCCCGGGCATCGCCCTGCCGGTGGAGATCGCGGCGACCAGCGACCTCGCCCGGGCCCTGCGGGGCGCGGAGATCGTGTTCCTGTCCGTGCCGAGCCAGTCCCTCCGCGGTCTGCTCCGCGACGTCCGGCCGGTGCTCGCCGACGGGTCGCTCGTCGTGAGCCTCATGAAGGGCGTGGAGGAGGGCACCGGCCTCCGCATGAGCGAGGTGATCCGCGACGGTCTGGATCTGCCGCTCGACCGCATCGCGGTGGTCTCCGGGCCGAACCTCGCGCTCGAGATCGCCAGGGAGGAGCCGACCGCGGCCGTCGTCGCGTCCGCCTCCCGCGACACCGCGATGCGCGTCGCGTCGGCGTGCGCGAACCGCTACTTCGGCACCTTCGTGAACACGGACGTGATCGGCACCGAGTTCGGCGGCGTCCTGAAGAACCTCATCGCGCTCGCCGTCGGCATCGTGGTCGGCGTGGGTTACGGCGACAACACGAAGGCGTCGATCCTCACCCGCGGGCTCGCGGAGATGAGCGCCTTCGCCGCCGCGTTCGGTGCGCAGCCCGACACGCTCGCCGGGCTCGCCGGGATGGGGGACCTGATCGCGACGAGCGAGTCCCCGCGCTCCCGCAACAACCGCGCAGGGCGCCTCCTGGGCCAGGGGTACACGAAGGACGACGTGCTGCGGACCATGAACCAGGTGGCGGAGGGCCTGGGGTCGCTCGAGCCGGTGCTCGCGCTCGCGGCGGCCAAGGGGGTCGACATGCCCATCTGCACGCAGGTGTCGCAGGTGATCGCCGGCACGCTCGACCCGCGCGACATCGCCCCGCACGCCGCGGCGGACCCGCTCCCCGTCGGCGAGTAGCCGAACTGCACCCGTTGGTCGAGGTGCGAGCGGAGCGCGCCTCGAGACCACCCCGCCGGCGCGCAGCCCCTTCGTCGTTCAGGAGATCCGGCGCCGTCCGGCCCGCTTCTCCTGAACGACGAAATCGCGCCCGGTAGCCTCGGACCCGTGGTGGACAAGACCCGGATCGCGCTCGTCTTCGGCGGACGGTCGAGCGAGCACAGCATCTCGTGCGCGACCGCGGGCGGGGTGCTCGGCGCGATCGATCGCGACCGCTACGAGGTCGTGCCGGTCGGGGTGACCCGGGACGGCGCGTTCGTGCTCGAGCGGGACGACCCGGAGGCCTTCGCGCTCGACCCCGCGAAGCTGCCCGAGGTGCGCGACGACGGGTCCCGCGTGCTCTGGCCCGACTCCACGACGCACCGCGAGCTGAAGGTCGCCCGGCCGGACGGGTCGGTGGCGTCGCTCGGCCGCATCGACGTCGCCTTCCCGATCCTCCACGGCCCGTTCGGCGAGGACGGCACGATCCAGGGCCTCTTCGAGCTCATCGGGCTGCCGTACGTGGGCAACGGCGTGCTCGCCTCCGCGATGGGCATGGACAAGCACTTCACGAAGACGGTGCTGCAGGCCGCCGGCGTCCTCGTCGCCCCGTGGATCACGCTGCACCGCGCCGACCGGGCCGGCGACCCCGTCTACCTCCGCCGCCGCGTCGCCGCGCTCGGCTACCCGGTCTTCGTGAAGCCGGCCCGCGCCGGCTCGTCGGTGGGCGTCTCGAGGGTGGAGGAGCCGGAGGGCCTCGACCACGCGCTCGACAAGGCGTTCGCGGAGGACTCGAAGGTACTCGTCGAGCGGGGCGTGCGCGGCCGCGAGCTCGAGATCGGGATGCTCGGCAGCCGCACCGGCGGCGCGGCGCGCGTCTCCGCCGTCGGCGAGATCGTCGTGACCGGCCGCGACTTCTACGACTTCGAGGCCAAGTACCTCGATGCGCCCGGCGTCGACCTCGTCTGCCCCGCGCCGCTCGGCGACGGCGAGCGGCTCGACCTCGAGCGCACCGCACAGCGCGCCTTCGAGGCCATCGACGGCCGCGGCCTCGCCCGCGTCGACCTCTTCCTCACGGATGAGGGCTTCGTCGTCAACGAGATCAACACGATGCCCGGCTTCACGCCGATCTCGATGTTCCCGCGCTGCTGGCAGGAGTCCGGAGTCGCGTACCCCGACCTCATCGCGGAGCTCATCGAGCTCGCGCGATGAGGCGAGGCCTCCTGCTGCCCGTCGCGCTCGTCCCGCTGCTGCTCGCCGGCTGCACCTCGACGGTCGCGATGCACGCCGCGCCGCAGGCGACGAGCGTCGGCTGCGCCGGCGTGATCGTGCGGCTCCCGGAGGCGATCGGCGCCGCGACGAGACGCACCACCGACGCGCAGGGCACCGCCGCGTGGGGCACGCCGGCGAGCGTGACGCTCACCTGCGGCGTGACCACGCCGGCCGTCACCGGCACCCCCTGCCAGACGGTCGCCGGCGTCGACTGGCTGCTCGGCGAGCAGCGGATCGGCGGCGCGGACCGGCAGGTGCTCACCACCTACGGGCGGCGACCCGGCACGCAGGTGGTCGTGGATCCGTCCGCGGTCGACGCGGTCACGGTGCTCGACGCCCTGTCCGATCCGGTCGCCGCAGCCACCAGCCCGACGGGCGTCCGCTGCCTCTCCGCGACGAGCGGCACGGCATGAACGACGACCTCGCGACCGTCGGCGAGCGTGCCGCCCTCGCGCGGATCATCCCTCGGCTCGGCGCCGCCGACGCGCTGCTCGGGCCGGGCGACGACGCCGCGCTCCTCGCCGCTCCGGACGGGCGGGTGCTCATCAGCACCGACGCGATGGTGGAGGGGCCGGACTTCCGACGCGCGTGGTCGACCCCATTCGAGCTCGGCTGGAAGGCGACCGCGACGAACCTCGCCGACGTCGCCGCGATGGGCGGCAGACCCACGGGCCTCGTCGTCTCGCTCGCTGCACCGGGTGACACCCCGGTCCGGGAGCTCGAGGCGGTCGCCGACGGCATGGCCGCCGCCTGCTCGGCCCTCGCGCCGGGCGTCGGCGTGGTCGGCGGCGATCTCACGCGGGCGTCCGTGCTGTCGCTGTCCGTCACGGTCACCGGCTCGCTCGACGGCCGGGCGCCGGTGCTGCGCTCCGGGGCGCGGCCCGGCGACGTCGTCGCCTACCTGGGGCGCCTCGGCTTCGCCGCGGCCGCGCTGCGCCTCCTCTTCGCCGTGGGGGAGGAGGACGCTGCCGCGATCGCCGACCTCAAGCGCACGCGCTCGGGACTGCTGGCGGAGCAGCTCGCTCCGCGGCCCCCGATCCGCGACGGTGTCCGCGCGGCTGAGGCGGGCGCGACCGCCATGCTCGACGTCTCCGACGGCCTGGTCCTCGACGCGAGCCGGATCGCTGCGGCGAGCGGCGCGGTCCTCGACCTGAGCGGCGACGTGCTGGACCAGCTCGCAGCCGCGGTCGTCGCGGTCTCCGACCCGGAGGGCCTCGCAGCGCCGCCCGCCCGGCTCGGGCGCCACGAGGCGCTCGGCCTCGTGCTCGGCGGCGGCGAGGACCACGGTCTCCTCGCGACCTTCCGCGGGGAGGCGCCGGAGGGCTTCCTCCCGCTCGGCATCGTCCGAGCGGGTGCGGCGGCGGTCCGCATCGACGGCCTCGAGGTCGACCCGACCGGCTGGGACAGCTTCACCGCCCCCTGACCGGACGGCCGCCCACGCCTCCGGCCGCGCTGGTGTCCTACTGGGGGACACGTGCTCGCCGGCGCCGCGGGGCGGATGTCGCTGCGGTCGGCAGACGTCGCTCGCCTCCGCCCGCGCCTCCGGTCGCGCTCGTGTCCTGCTGGGGGACACGTGCCCGTCGGCGCCTCCGGTCGGATGTCGCCGGGGTGGGCAGACGTCGCGCTCAGGCCGGAGTGAGCACGTGGACCGCGGTGTCGCCGTAGGTGCGCGTGCGCTCCAGCACGAGACCGGGCGGCAGCGCGGGGACGGGGGAGCGGGAGGATCGCTCGACGAGCACGACCGCGTCCGGCAGCAGCAGCGGGGCGAGCGCGACCAGATCCGCCGCCACCTCCGCGTCGGCGAGGTCGTACGGCGGGTCGAGGAACGCGAGGCCGACGCCGGGCCGGGCGCCGGCCAGGTACGAGCGCACCGCCTGCTGCACCACCTCCGCGTCGAGCGGACCGGAGGCGGCGCGGCGCAGCCGGGCCACGTTCTCGCGGATCACCCGCGCGGCGCGCGGCGCCTTCTCGACCAGGACCGTGGAGGCGGCGCCGCGGGAGAGCGCCTCCAGACCGAATGCGCCGGAGCCCGCGTAGAGGTCGAGCACCCTGGCGCCCTCGATCGCACCCCGGGACGCGAGCATCGAGAACAGCGCCTCCCGCGTCCGGTCGCTCGTCGGCCGGGTGCCGTCCGGCGGCACGGCGAGCTGCAACGATCCGGCCCACCCGGCGACGATCCTCGGCACGGTCCCATTCAAGCGGCGACGGCGGGGGTCGCCCTCCACAGCGCCGCCCACGGTGTCGGTGCGGCTCCCTAGCATGGAGCCATGGCGGGGCCGCTCGAGACGCGTCTGGCCGGCGTCGTCGGCGACCGGACGGCGAAGCTGCTCGACAAGCAGCTGCAGCTCCGGACCGTCGGCGACCTGCTCTCGCACTACCCGCGCCGGTACGTGAAGCGCGGTGAGCTCAGCCGGCTCGACGCCCTGCCGCTCGAGACCGACGTGACGATCGTCGCGGAGGTGCTCCGCTGCACGAGCCGCTCGCTCCGGGCCCGGAAGGGCTCGATGCAGGAGGTGCTGATCTCCGACGGCACCGGCACGCTCTCGCTCGTCTTCTTCAACCAGCCGTTCCTCGCCGACGAGCACTCCGCGAACGCGCTCGTCCCCGGCCGCCGCGGCCTGTTCAGCGGCAAGGTCAAGCTCTACAAGGGGATGCGGCAGCTCGCGCACCCGCAGCATCAGCTGTTCACGGAGGAGGGGCAGGAGCCGCCCGACCCGGAGACGGATCCCGAGGGCGCACGGCGGTGGGAGGAGACGCCCCTGCCGATCTATCCGGCCACCGCGGCGCTGACCTCCTGGAAGATCGGCAAGGCGATCGACCTCGCGCTCGACGGGATCGCCGGTCTCGACGACCCGATGCCGCTCGAGGTCTGCCGCACCGCGCACCTGATGGGCTACGAGGCGGCGCTGCGTCGCATCCACCGGCCCGCGCACGACGGCGACTGGATCCAGGCGAAGCGGACCCTCCGGTTCCATGAGGCGTTCCTCCTGCAGACCGCGCTGCTGCAGCGACGGGCGGTGCGCGCCATGTTCGCGGCCACCCCGCGGGTGCCGAAGCCGGGCGGCTACCTCGCGAGGTTCGACGCCGCGCTGCCGTTCGAGCTGACGGAGGACCAGCGGCAGGTCGGCGCCGAGATCCTGGCCGATCTCGCGGGGGACGCCCCCATGCACCGTCTGCTCCAGGGCGAGGTCGCCTCCGGCAAGACCCTCGTCGCGCTGCGGGCGATGCTCGCGGTCGCGGAGACCGGCGGCCAGGCGGCGCTCCTCGCGCCGACGGAGGTGCTCGCCGCGCAGCACCTCCGGTCCATCGCGCGGATCCTCGGCCCCGACCTCTCCGCGGAGCTCATGCCGACGCTCGTCACCGGTCAGATGGGCGTGGCGCTCCGCCGGAAGGCGGCCCTGCAGATCATCACCGGCAACGCGAAGATCGTCGTGGGCACCCACGCCCTGCTCTCCGACTCGACGGAGTTCGCGGACCTCGGCCTGGTCGTCGTCGACGAGCAGCACCGGTTCGGTGTCGAGCAGCGGGAGGTGCTGCGGCGCAAGGGGACCGCGCCCCACACCCTCGTGATGACGGCGACGCCGATCCCGCGCACGGTCGCGATGACGGTCTTCGGCGACCTCGAGACGTCGACGATCCGCGGCCTGCCCGCCGGGCGCGCGCCGATCACCTCCCACGTCGTGCCGCTCGCGGAGAAGCCGCGCTGGCTGCCGAACGTGTGGCGGCGCGCGGGGGAGGAGATCGCCCAGGGGCGGCAGGGCTACGTCATCTGCCCCGCCATCGGCGCGGACGAGGACGAGGGCGACCTGCTCGCGAGCGAGGTCGGCGCCGCGCCGCGAGCGACCGTCACCGGGGTGCTCGCCGATCTCCGCACCCAGCCCGCGCTCGCCGGCCGGCGCATCGAGGCGCTGACCGGGCGGATGAGCGGGGAGGAGAAGGAGGCGGTGATGACCGCCTTCGCGGACGGCCGCATCGACCTGCTCGTCGCGACCACCGTCGTGGAGGTCGGCGTCGACGTGGCGAACGCCACCTTCATGGTGGTGCTCGATGCGGACCGGTTCGGCGTCTCGCAGCTGCACCAGCTGCGCGGCCGCGTCGGCCGAGGCGGCCTGCCGGGGCTCTGCCTCCTCGTCACCTACGCCGAGCCGGAGACGCCGGCGCTCGAACGCGTGCAGGCCGTCGCCGCGACGACCGACGGCTTCGCACTGGCGCAGGCGGACCTCGAGCTGCGTCGGGAGGGGGACGTGCTCGGCGCGGCCCAGTCCGGCGGCCGCTCGCAGCTGAAGCTCCTCCGGGTCACGCGGGACGCCGACATCATCGAGCAGGCGCGCGCGGCGGCCGCGGCGACCCTCGAGAGCGATCCGGCGCTCGACGCCTACCCGGTCCTGCGCGCCGCGATCGAGCGCACGAGCGACGAGGAGTCGCGCGCGTTCCTCGACAAGTCCTGACCCGCATCGCCGTCTCCTGCGAAGCGGGGTCCCCCGAACCGGAGAATGACGGAAGGATGGGCGGGTGCGGATCGCCGTCGTGCCCGGTTCCTTCGACCCGATCACCCTCGGGCATCTCGACGTGATCGGGCGCGCCGCGCGCCTGTTCGACCGCCTCTACGTGCTCGTCACCCACAACCCGGCCAAGCGCGCGCTGCTCGACGTCGACGAGCGGGTGCGGCTCGTGCGCGAGTCGCTCGCCGAGGCCGGCATCGAGGGGGTCGAGGTCGACTCGTGGTCGGAGGGGCTGCTCGTCGACTACTGCAGACGGGTCGGCGCGGAGGCGTTGGTGAAGGGGCTGCGATCCGCGACGGACGCCGCGTACGAGACCCCGATGGCGCTCGTGAACCGCGACCTGGCCGGTGTGGAGACGCTGTTCCTCGTCGCGCAGCCCGCCACGAGCCACGTCTCGAGCTCGCTGGTGCGGCAGGTCGCCGCGCTGGGCGGCGACGTGTCGCCGTACGTGCCGCGGGCGGTCGCGGCGACGCTCCAGCCGGACGGACCGGTCCGTGGCTGAGGTCCTCGCCGTCTGCACGGTCCACGAGCTGCTCCCGGACCGCGGTGTCGGGGTCACCGCGATCGACAAGCGCCCCGTCGGGAAGGCCCTGCGGGTCAGGAAGCTCGGCGTGCACGGCGACGTCCAGGCGGACCGACGGCACCACGGCGGCGAGGACCAGGCCGTGTACGCCTACGCCCAGGAGGACGCGGACTGGTTCGAGTCGGAGCTCGGTCGGGCGATCCCACCCGGGCTGTTCGGCGAGAACCTCCGCACCGCGGGCGTCGACGTGAGCGGCGCCGTCATCGGCGAGCGCTGGCTCGTCGGCGGGAGGACGCTCCTCGAGGTCACGAGCCCGCGCAACCCGTGCGGCACGTTCGCGCGCCGGATGGGCATGCCGGACTGGGTGCGGCGCTTCGCGGACCACGGCGCGCCCGGCACCTACTTCCGCGTCGTCCGCTCCGGAGACGTGCGCGCGGGGGACGAGATCGAGGTCGTCGATCGGCCGGAGCACGGGGTCACGATCGGCGGCTGGTTCCGTCGCGCCGATCCGGACGACGCGCAGGCGCTCGTCGATGCGCACGCCGCGGGCGTGATCCGGCTCCAGCCCGGCCTGCTGCGCCACGTCGAGAAGGCGCTCGGCGACGCGGCGGCCCTCGGCTGAGCGGAACCAGTCCGGGCGTCCGCCGTGAGCCCACCGACGGGCGCCTCAGCGGAAGGTGACAGGATGCGGGGGTGTCTCCGCGCCACCCCGTCCCGCTGCTCACGGCCCTGACGGAGTCGCACCGATGACCGAAGCCGCCCTGCGCTGCTGGGCGCCGGACGGAGTACCGGAGGTGCACGCGGGGGACGACCTGTCCGCGATCGTCGTGGCGGCCGTCGGCGCGCTCGAGGCCGGCGACGTCGTCGTCGTGTCGAGCAAGATCGTGTCGAAGGCCGAGGGGCGCCAGGTCGTGGCGGAGGACCGGGAGCGGGCGATCACCGACGAGACGGTCCGCGTCGTGGCCGTGCGGGAGCATCCCGGCGGCGGCGTGACGCGCATCGTGGAGAACCGGCTCGGCATCGTCGGCGCAGCGGCCGGCGTGGACGCGAGCAACGTCGAGCCCGGCACGGTCCTGCTGCTGCCCCTCGACCCGGACGCCTCCGCCGCGCGGCTGCGCACGGCCCTGATCGCGGCGACCGGCGTGCCCGTCGGCGTCGTCGTCACCGACACCCTCGGCAGGCCCTGGCGGCTCGGTCAGACCGACATCGCGATCGGCGCGGCCGGGATCCGGGTCGTCGACGACCTCCGGGGCCAGCCGGATGCCTCCGGGCGCCCGATGAGCGTCGCGGTGGTCGCGATCGCCGACGAGATCGCCTCGCTCGCCGACCTGGTCAAGGGCAAGGCGGAGCGGCGCCCGATCGCGGTCGTGCGCGGTGTGCAGCGCCACGTGATCGACGAGGACGGGCCGGGAGCCAGGTCGGTCGTGCGCACGGGCGACGAGGACATGTTCCGCCTCGGGAGCGCGGAGGCGTACGCCGACGGGTACCGGGACGGATACGCGGAGGGGTCGAAGGAGGCCCAGGACACCGCGGACGACGAGATCGACGGAGGTTCGTGGTGATCGACTGGGTCGTGCTGGTGCCGATCAAGCGGTTCAGTGAGGGGAAGCGCCGGCTGGGCGACCGACCCGACCGCGCCGCGCTGGCGGAGGCGTTCGCGCGGGACACCCTGGACGCGGTCGCGGCCTCACCGCACGTCCGGATGCTCCTCGTCGTCACCGATGACCCGCGCCTAGTGGACGACCTCGCCCTGCCGGTCGCGGTGACCGTGGTGACGCAGGGCGCCCCCGGCCTGAACAACGCGATCTCCGCGGGCCTCCGGGTCGCGAACGACCGCTGGCCCGACTGGGGTCAGGCGGTGCTCGCGGGGGACCTGCCGGCGCTCACCCCCGAGGACCTCGAGCGCACGTTCGGGATCGCGGAGGAGGTACCGCTCGGCCTCGTCGCCGACGCGCACGGCACCGGCACGGTGATGCTCACCGGCCAGCCCGGCGTCCCCCTGCTCCCCGCATTCGGCGTCGGATCCGCGGCGCGGCACCGCGCCCTCGGACATCGGCTGATCCGCGGCACCGAGCGCCTCCGGCGGGACGTGGACACCCCGCAGGACCTCGCGGCCGCGATGCGGCTCGGCGTCGGCAGGCACACGGCCGCCCTGCTCGAGGCGGCACAGATCTCCGACGCCGTCTGACGCGCCCTGGCAGGTGCGCCGGGCTCAGCCCCGGCCGTCGAGCTTGTCGAGGATGAAGATCGGCAACGGCAGCGCGGCCGACAGCAGCACGATGCCGAGCCCGAAGAAGATCGGGAGGAAGACCGGGTTCGTGCCCTCGAGTGCGAACCCGAGCGGGAAGCAGACGATGCTCGCGAGCAGCAGCACGACCCCGAGCACGGCACCGGCGATGTGATCCATGAGGGGATTCTTCCAGACGGGCTGGGCGCCTCCTGATGGGGACGGATCCGCCCTCGTCCGCTGTGCGTTCCGGACCGTTCCCGCGCGTCGGCGGTCCGCCCGGGCGCGCCCCGGCTACAAACAGCGAAACGCGCGAGCCGGGGGACGGGCGCGCTGCCGAGGAGGGGAGCGCAGTGCTGGGACGACGACGCGCACGGACGGTCACGTCGGACGAGATCGCCGATGCCGCGGTCCAGGTGCTCGGGGCGGAGGGCCCGATGGCGGTCACGCGCCGTCGGCTCGCCGAGGCCCTCGGGATGCAGGAGCAGGACCTGCACGTCGATCTCGACGAGGCCCTCGCGGCGGCGTACCGGACCCTCAGCGTCGCCGAGTCCGCCCGGGTGAAGCGCGAGGTGCTCGCCAACCCCTCGCCGGTGGAGCAGATGCGCGCCCTGCTGGCCGTGCTCGCCACGCCTCCTGACGACAACAGCGACGCGTTCCGCATCGAGGCGTGGGCGCTGTCGCGCACGAACCCCGCGCTCCGGGAGGCGGTGTGCGCGAGCGCCACCGCGTGGCACGACCTCGTGGCCGCGGTGATCCGCCGCGGCGCGCGGAGCGGTCAGTTCATCCAGGCCGACGCCGACGAGGTCGCCGCGCACGTCATCTCCCTGGTCGAGGGCATCAACTCGTACCAGGTGATCGGGTACCGGTCCGACTTCGACCGCATGCGTCTGCTCGTGCGGGTGCTGCGCGCGGAGCTCGGCATGGCGTGGGGCGTGGACCTCGCGGAGGCGCTCACCTGAGCGATCCGTCCCTTCCCGGATCCGCATCGTCGTGCCGACACGCCGTCGACGTCGCGCTGCGGACCGCGTGTCGTCCGGTTTCTGCGGATCCGCGAGGCTGAAGCGGCGCTTGGGGCGCCTGGCGTAGGGAGCCTGCGCGCTCCCAGCCGAGTGCGTCGGTTCCCGCAGCATCCGTCGGGTGCGGCCGCCGGGTGGGGCGGGTGGGGGGGGCCGGACCCACCCGGGCTGCCCGGGCCCGCGGAGGGGTCCGCCGGCC
>NZ_JBQCGC010000007.1:0-3258 GCF_051956055.1 Amnibacterium sp. | reverse complement strand
GATCACCAGCTCGTCGTAGCCGGGGACGCCGTAGCGGTCGTACGGGAACACGACCGGGTGCAGCCCCTCCTTGGCGAACTGGATCCCCTCGATGTTCTGGAAGACGCCGGCGACGGCGTCGACGCGGTGCTGGAGCAGCGCGGGCACCTGGTTGAAGTGGATGTTCTCGAGGTGCACGTCCGACGGGTCGACGCCGGAGTGGGCAAGGACGGTGTCGACGAACGCGGTCGTGCTGTTCGAGCCGTCGACCCCGATCGTCTTGCCGCGCAGGTCGGCGGGGGAGTGCACCCCGCTCGCGCCGGACGCGATGATCGAGCTCAGCGCCTCGGGAGCGACCGATGCGACCGCGACCACCGGGATGTGCTCCTGCTGCGCGTAGAACAGCTCCGGCTCGTAGTCGATGCCGAGATCGGTCGTCCCCGCCGCGACCAGCCGGATCGGGTCCGAGACGTCCGACGGCGCGTGCGGGGTGACGACGAGGCCGGCCCGGTGGAAGAAACCGCGGTCGATGCCGGTGTAGACGCCGACGTGGTCCGCGTTCGGATACCAGTCGAGCGCAAGGCTGACGTCGGTCGTCTGGCCGCTCGTCGTGGCGGCGCCGGAGCTCGAGCCGCAGCCGGCGAGCACGAGGACGGCGAGGAGGGCGAATAGGTGGCGCATGGCTTGCATCCCTTCGCTGGCATGACCCAGATCAGGTTCGCGGGTCGGCGCTCGTGCGCCCTCTCAGCCCTGTTTCGGACTCCCCGGCAAACGGTTTCCACGGTCACTCTACCCGCCGCGCCCACGGGATAGTCAGGCGCTCGAGCAGCGTCACCGCCCCGAACAGCGCGAGCGCGAGCGCGGCCAGCACGACCACCGCGGCGCCGACGAGGGGCGCGTCGTACTGGGCGGTGCCCTCGCGCATCGCGTCGCCCAGCCCCGACCCGGAGCCGGCGTACTCGGCGAAGAGCGCGGCGACGGCGGCGTAGGAGGCGGCGACGCGCATGCCCGTGAAGATCGACGGGAGCGCCCAGGGCAGCTCGACGCGGCGGAAGATGGCCGTCCGCGACGCTCGCAGGGTGCGCATCACACGCACGTGCTCGGGGTCGACCGAGCGGAAGCCGTCGAGGGCGGCGACCGTGACCGGGAAGAAGCAGACGAGCGCGACGATCACAAGCTTGGGGGCGAGGCCGAAGCCGAGGTAGATGACGAGGAGGGGGGCGATCGCGACGACGGGGACGCTCTGCGACGCGACGAGCAGCGGGTAGACCGCCCGCCGCAGCGTGGGCGAGGCGTGCAGCGCGACGGCCGCCGCCAGGCCGAAGCCGAGCGCGAGCGCGAACCCCGCCAGCATCTCGCGGGCCGTGACGCCGGCGGCCGAGGCGAGCGGGCCGCGCTCGTCCCACAGCGTCCGGCCGACGTCCGTCGGCGCGGGCAGCACGTACTGGGGCACGCCGCGCAGCCGCACCCACGCCTGCCACGCGGCGATGAGCGCCACCAGCACGACGATCCAGGCGGCGTGGGCGCGGACGTGCCTCACCGCAGGGCCTCGAGCGCCCTGCCGCGCGCCTCCAGGAAGGGCTCCGACGCGATCGTCTCGGCCCGCTCGCCACCGCCGAAGCCCCCGTCCAGCTCGAGCACCACCCGGCCCGGGCGGGCCGACATGACGGCGATCCGGTCGCAGACGAGCAGCGCCTCCTCGACGTCGTGGGTGACGAGCACAGTCGTGCGCGGCTCCGTCCGCAGCGCGTCGAGCAGCCACGCCTGCAGCTCCGCCCGGGTGATCGCGTCGAGCGCCCCGAAGGGCTCGTCCAGGAGGAGCACGTCCTTGCCGGCCAGGAGCGTGCGGGCGAACGCCACCCGCTGGCGCATGCCGCCGGAGAGCTCCCACGTGCGCCGGCGCTCGAACCCGTCCAGGCCCAGCCGCGCGAACAGCGGCGCCGCCTCGGCCCGGGCCCGGCGGCGGCCCCCGCCGGCGTTCTCGAGCGCGACGCTCGCGTTCCCCAGGGCGTCGCGCCAGGGCAGCAGCAGGTCGCTCTGCGGCATGAGCGCGCACCGCTCCAGCCGGGCCGGTGCGGCGCTTGCGCCCTCCACCGCCACCGTCCCGGCGGTGGGCTCCTCGAGGCCCGCCACGATCTCGAGCAGCGTCGACTTGCCGCAGCCGCTCGGCCCGACGATGCCGGTGACACCGCCGCCGGGCACGTGCAGCGACACGTCGTCGAGGGCGACCACGTCGCCGAACCGCTTGCTCACTCCCGAGAGCTCGATGCTCCCGGGGGTCGCGCTCATCATGGCTTGCATCCCTTCGCTGGCATGACCCAGATCAGGTTCGCGGGTCGGCGCGCGTACGCGCCCTCTCAGCCTCCGCGGAGGCTCCCCGGCAAACGTTCCGCCCGAACTGTACGCGCTCGTAGACTCCCGGCCTATGGCCCGGACGCTGCAACGCCTCGGAGTCGAGCCGCTCGTCTCCGACGGCGGCATGGGATCGCTGCTGCAGACCGCGGTCGTCCGCGCCCGCTGCCCGGAAGAGGCGAACCTGATCGCGCCGGAGCAGGTGGTGGCGCTGCACGTCGCGTTCATCCGCGCCGGCTCCGACCTGATCCTGACGAACACCTACGGCACGAATCCCGCCAAGCTGGCCCCGCACAAGCTCGACGACCGCTTCGAGGCGATCAACCAGGCCGGCGTCAAGCTGGCCCGCGAGGCACGCGAGGTGGCCGGGCGCGACGTGCTCATCGGCGGCTCGATCGGCCCGCTCGGCGCGGCCCCCGGCCGGCTCTCGCCCGAGGAGATGGCCGAGGCGTTCTCGGCCCAGGCGGCCGCCCTCGAAGGGCGCGGCGTCGACCTCTTCGTGCTCGAGACGTTCACCTCACTCGAGGAGCTGCTGATCGCCGCCCGCGCGGCGCGCGCGGTGGCGGCGCTGCCGCTGATCGCGCAGGTGACGGTCGGCGACGACGCCGAGACGGTCGCGGGCGTCGCCGCGGCGGACGTCCCGGCGGCGCTCGCCGGGCTCGACCCGGTCGCGGTGGGCGTGAACTGCAGCCTGGGGCCGCAGACCGTCCTTGTGGGGCTCGAGAGCATGCGCGCCGCCACCGATCTGCCGCTGACGGCGCAGGCGAACGCCGGCATGCCGAACGTGTCGACCGGGCGGCTGGTCTACCCGAATGCGAGCCCGGAGTACTTCGGCGAGTACGCCGCCCACGCCCTCCAGCTCGGCGCGGTGCTGATCGGCGGCTGCTGCGGCACGACGCCCGAGCACGTGGCCGCCATCCGCCGGGC
>NZ_JBQCGC010000006.1:0-19092 GCF_051956055.1 Amnibacterium sp. | reverse complement strand
GATGAACTCGACCTCGAAGGCCTCCTTGGCGGCCATCGACGGGATGTCCACGTGGGAGTTGTAGGCCTCGTCGCGGTCGATCGGGAACGTCTCGAGGACGTACTCGAACGACATGCAGTGGTTCGCCTCCTCCCACATCTGCTTCGCGAGGTACAGGTGCGCCTCGGGAGCGTTGACGTAGGGGTAGACGCCGAAGGCGAGCGCCTTGTTCACGAGCAGCTCGCTCGGGTTGAAGTAGCTCATCAGGAACGTCACCGCGTGACGCTCCTCGTCGGTCATCCGCTTGAAGTCGGCGATGTCCTCGCCGAGCTGGATCTCGTTCGGGAACCAGGTGTTCGCGACGGCCTGCTCGTACAGGTCCATCGCCCACTGGTACCGGACCGGCTTCAGCAGCAGGCCCTCCTGGATCCCTGTGCCCAGAATGCCCATGTCTTCCCTCTTCCCTCTCCCGGGTGTTCGGTGCCGCCGCCCGGATCGGCGGCGGCACCGTGCTCAACGCGTGCGGCCTACTGGCAGCTGTCGCACTGGAGCAGGTCCATCGGGTCCATCGGGACGCCGTAGCCCCCGACGAACTCCGTGCCGTCGACCTGCACACCATCGTTCTCGAACATCTGCGTTCCCCCCTTGTTGTTGGTCAGTACTGCGGCGCCGGACCCGCGGGTCAGGCGTCGCGTCCTTCGACGCCGCGGACCGGCGACGCCAGCCCCCCGAACCCGCGCCTGGCCGGAGCCGCGGGAGCCGCGGGCTGCGCCGCACCGAACCCGCGCTTCGCCGGCGCCCCCGCGCCCGCGTCGATGGTCTCGGCCTTGTTCACCCGCACGGTGGACTGCTCGGCGGTGTGCCGGGGCTTCATGTGCAGGTAGTAGGTCGTCTTCACCCCGCGCTCCCATGCGGCGGAGTAGATCGACATCATGTCGCCGAGATCCCGCGTCTCGAGGTACATGTTGCGGCTGATCGCCTGGTCGATCCACTTCTGCGCGCGCGCCGCGACCTCGAGGAAGGCGTACGGCGAGAGCTGGAAGCTCGTCTTGAACGTGGCCTTGATCTCGTCCGGGATCTCGGCGATGTGCTGGATGTCGCCCTGGCTGCGCAGGATCGACTCGCGCACCCGCTCCCACAGCCCCGCGCCCTGCAGGGTCGCGACCAGGTTGCGGTTCACCTCGAGGAACTTGCCCGACGAGGTCGCCCGGCTGAAGATCTGCGAGAACTGCGGGTCGAGGCCCGGCGTGGTGCCGGCGACGAGGCCGATGGAGGCGGTCGGCGCGATCGCCATCAGCGTCGCGTTGCGCATGCCGCCCTTGACGCGCTCACGCAGCGCGTCCCAGTCGAGCCGGGTCGTGCGGTCGACCTGCACGGGCACCCCGCGCTCCGCCTCCGTGATCGCGATGGTGTCGAACGGCACCATCCCCTGGCTCCAGCGCGAGCCCTGGAAGTTCGGGTACGCCCCGCGCTCCTGGGCGAGCTCGACCGACTCCTCGATCGCGGCGTACGAGACGTGCTCCATCACCTCGTCGATGAGGGCGTACGCCTCCTCGCTCTCGTAGGAGAAGCCGAGGCGCTCGACGACGTCGGTGAAGCCCATGACGCCGAGACCGACCGCGCGGTTCTGGTCGTTGGAGTGGTCCGCCTCGTCCACGCTCGAGATGGTGATGTCGATCAGGTTGTCGAGCTGCCGGATCGCGCTCTTCGCGCTGGAGGCGATCTGCGCCCAGTCGAACCCGAGCTTCCCGTCCGGCCCGGTCACGAGGTGCCGGGACAGGTTGATGGAGGCGAGGTTGCAGACGGAGACGTTGTCGCGGTCCTGCGGCAGCGTGATCTCGGTGCAGAGGTTCGAGGAGTGGATCGTGCCGGTGTTGTTGTTCAGCGCCCGGTTGTTGATCGTGTCCTTCCACGTGAGCCACGGGTGGCTCGTGGTCTGCAGCGCCATGAGGATCGCCTTGAACTGCTCGCGGGCGCCGATGCGCTTGAACGCGCGCAGCCGGCCCGCCTCGGCCTCCGCGACGTAGTGCGCGTAGCGCTCGGAGAACGCCTTGCCGGTGAGCTCGTTGAGGTCGGAGACCTCCAGCGGGTCGAACAGGTACCAGGCGTCGTCGTTCTGGACGCGCTTCATGAACTCGTCCGAGATCCAGACCGCGGTGTTCGCGGTGCGGGTGCGGCGGTACGGGTCGCCGGAGTTCTGGCGCAGGTCGAGGAACTCGGGGAAGTCGAGGTGCCAGTTCTCCATGTAGAAGCAGAGGGCGCCGAACTTCTTGCCGCCGCGGGAGACCGCGCGGAGGATCGAGTCGATCGTGTGCATGAACGGGATCGGACCGGTCGAGGTCGTGTTGTTCGACCGGATCGGCGAGCCCTGGGCGCGCAGCTTCGTGACCGACAGGCCGATGCCGCCCGTGCCCTTCGTGAGCCACATCACGTCGCGGGTCGTCTTCGCGATGTGCTCGATGTCGTCCTGCATCTCGAGCACGAAGCAGTTGGAGAGCTGCGGGTACTTGGTACCCGCGTTGACGAGCGTGGAGCCGGCGGCGAGGTAGTCGAGCCGCGACATCTTGGCGTAGAAGCCGAGCGCGGCCGTCGTCGGGTCGGCCTCGTTGAGCGACAGGCCCATCGCGATGCGCATCCAGAAGTACTGCGGGACCTCGAGCGGCTCGCCGTCCCGGCTCTTGATGCCGTAGCGGTTGTTCAGCGTGACGACGCCGATGTACTTCAGCAGCTCGTCGTGCTTCGGGTCGAGCGCCGCGGCGAGCGCGTCGAGGTCGAACATCGACTGCAGCCGCGGGTCGAGCAGGTCCTCGGCGACCCCGCGCTCGACGTAGCGGCGGAAGTGCTCGCGGTGCAGATCGGTGACCGCGGCGTCGTCGGCGTAGTCGCCGAGCACCCGCTTGTAGATCGTCTTGAGCAGCAGGCGGGCGGCGACCGTGTCGAACGCCGGGTCGTCCTTGACGTTCTGGAGCGCGACCTGGATGACCGCCTCGTCGAGCTGCTGCGTGGTGATGCCGTCGAAGAGCGTGAGCTCGAGCTCGGAGGCGATCTGGGTCACCCAGGTGATGTTGGGGTCGAGACCGGCGCTCGCGTGCTCGATCGCCAGGTTGATCTTGTTCGCGTCGTAGGGCTCGCGAGTCCCGTCCCGCTTGACCACCGTGATGCCCATGAACGCCTCCTTCTGGGGCCTGATCCGTGCCGGTCGGCACCTACCCCCACAACCGGGGGACCACTATATGTCGGGGCGGGTGGGCAAAAGCAACCCAACATGTTGTGCAAATCGTCGGCGTGTCGTCCACAGGTGATACCGCCGCCCTGTGGAGAACGAGGCCGGGCCTGGGGAGACGGTAGAGGCGCCCTCCGACACCCTGGGGACGCATCGGTGGAGAACCCGTGGAGGACCGCCGCCGCGTCGCACCCGCCTCCGTGGGGGCGGCGGGCGGGCGGGCCCTACGCTTGGGGACGCTGTGAGCGGGAGCGGATTCGGGGACCTGGTGCGGGCCCGCGGGGTGCTGCGCATCATCGCCGCGCAGCTCACCGCCCGCTTCCCCTCGGGGATGCTCTCGCTCGGCCTGCTCTTCCACGTGGAGGGGCGCACGGGCTCCTACGGCGTCGCCGGCGTCGTGCTCGCCGCGCTGAGCATCGGCCAGGCCCTGGCCGGCCCCGCGACCGGGCGGCTGATGGGGCGGCTCGGCATCCGGCCCGTCATCATCACGACGACGGTGCTGTGCGCCGCGGCCATCGCCGCGATCGCGGTGCTCGACCTGCCGCCCGCCGGCATCGTCGGGCTCGCCCTGGTCGCCGGGCTCACCTTCCCGCCGATCACGTCGGCCGTCCGCACGATCTACCCGAAGCTCGTGCCCTCGGCCCTGCTCGGGCAGCTCTTCTCGCTCGACGCGTCCCTGCAGGAGCTGATCTGGATCGGCGGGCCCGTGCTCGTCACCTTCCTCGCCACCGGCGTGAGCACGCGGGTCGCCCTCCTCGTCCCCGCCGCCCTCCTCATCGGCGGGGGCGCCTGGTTCACCGCCTCCCGCGAGGTCGGCCGGGTGCGCATCCCCCGCAGCAGGCGGCGCTTCGGCGTCGTGCTGCTGCGCCCCCAGGTCGCGCTGATGACCCTCGTCGGGTTCCTGGTCATCGCCTCCTGCGCCGCGATCGAGGCGAGCGTCGCGGGCGCGTTCGGCGAGCACGACCCGACGAGCGGCGTGGTGCTCTCGATCTGGTCCCTCGCGTCGCTCGCGGGCGGCCTCGTGCTCGGCCGCCTCCCGATGCGGCCGTGGTCGCTCGCGCTGCGACTCGGGCTCGTGGCGGTCGGGGCCGCGCTGACGCCCTTCCTGCCCGGCTTCCTGGGCCTCACCGCGGCCCTCGTCGTCTCGGGCTTCGGGCTCGCACCGGCGCTCGGGATGATGTCGGCCATCGTGTCGAGCTCGGTGCGGTTCAGCGACACCGCGGAGGCCTACGGCTGGACGAACACCGGGCAGCTCGTCGGGGTCGCCCTCGGCGCCGCGCTCGCCGGCCAGGCCCTCGACCGGGCGGGCGCGCCGATCGCGTTCGCGTGCGGCGCGGGTCTCGCGGTCCTGTCGTCGCTCGCCGCCGCCGGCGGCATCCGCTTCTTCCCGGACCTCAAGGGCAAGGACGCGGGCCCCGTGCCGGACACGGCACCGATCCCGCTGCCCCCCAGCGCGGGCTGACGGAGCACCCCGAGGTCACGAGGACGAGGCCTCCACCTCCGCGAGCACGGCCATCGCGTAGGCGTCCTCCGCGGTGTCCGCGAGATGCGTCATCCGCTCGCCCCGAAAGGTGCACGTGACGCGCCAGCCGTCGGCCTCCTCATCGCGTTCGAGCCGCTCGAAGGTCCCTTTCAGCGCCTCCCGCAATTGGTCTTCCCGCGGCAGCCAAAGGGCGTCCTCGATGGCGATCGAATCGAGCGCCCATTCCGTCGTGCCGTTGAATCCGAGGACGGTGCCGGTCGGATAGGCGTGCGCCTCGATCGTCATGTCACTGACCGTGAAGGCGTCCGTGCCGGTGGACTCCATGTCCTGCGCCAGGAATTGGAATCGGTCGCCGGTCGCGGGCCGCCAGACCAGCCCGGCGGAACGCAGACGGAGGGCGAGCGGGCGGGAGATCATCGCCCCAGGATAAGAGCGCGCGAATGCACGAAAGCGGTGGGGGCGATCCGCCCCCACCGCTTTCGCGCTCGCCGTCAGTTGGCCGCGTTGTACGCCGTCTGCACCTCGGCCGGGATGCGGCCGCGGGAGGAGACGGTGAAGCCGTTCGCGTTGGCCCACTCGCGGATCGCCTTGAGGTCGCCCTTCGGCGCGCGAGCGGCGGTGGAGCCCTTCGTCCTGACCGCGACGTCGGCCTTCCTGGCCGCGTTCACATAGGGCGAGAGGGCCGAGCGGAACTCCTCCGCGTGATCGGTCGTGAGATCGATGGTGTAGCTGACGCCGTCGAGCGAGAATCGCACGCTCTCGCCCGATCCGTCCTCGATCGGCTGCTGCGTGAGGTCGTCGACGAGCTGCACGATGTACTTCTGCGCCATGGGTGTTCGAGATCTCCTGTATGGGTGGGAACTGCTGCGCGGGAATTCGCGCGTAAAGGGACTGTACACGGAATTCGGGTGAATTCCGCCGCTTATTCGCGGCAGGCCGGGGAAAACGTGCCGCCTTCCCCAAGAATCCGCTCTGGATCGGACGCGCGATGCGGCCGCATTCCGCTCGGACGGCCGCATTCGGCTGCAGGCGAGCCTTCGCTCGAACGATGTCAAGGGCGACGAGCGACACGACTCCGCCACCCCGGATACCGGGATACGAGAAGAGCCGCCCACACGGGGCGGCTCTTCTTCTGTGGTGGACCCTAGGGGATTCGAACCCCTGACCTTCTCATTGCGAACGAGACGCGCTACCAACTGCGCCAAGGGCCCAGGTCGAGGCCTGACGAGGATAGCACCCGCTGGAGGCCCGCCTCCCGCACACGCGGCCTCGTAGGATCGAGCTCGACCCGACGACCCCGGAAGGCCCCGACATGGACGCGCGTTTCCGGATCCCGCTCTCCCCCGTCGCGCACGACGCGGCCGTCGTGTCGGGCGACCGGTTCCGCATCACCGTGCTGACGGACGGGCTCGTGCGGATCGAGTGGGCCGAGGACGGCGTCTTCGAGGACCGCGCGTCGACGTTCGCGCTGCACCGGGACCTCCCCGTGCCCGCGTTCCGCGTCGTCGACGGGCCGGAGGTGCTCGAGGTGCTGACCGACCGGTTCCACCTCACCTACGACCGTCGGCGGCCGTCCGCGAGCGGGCTCCGCGTGGACTTCGCGGGTGCGATCACGTCCTGGCACAGCACGTGGCGCTTCGGCGACGAGGACGCGAGCCTCGGCGGCACCGCGAGGACCCTCGACGTCGTCGACGGCCGGACCGCGCTCGGGCCCGGCGTCGTGGCGGCCGGCGGGGTCGCGGCGCTCGACGACTCGGCATCCTTCCTGCTCACCGAGGACGGCTGGGTCGCGCCGAGGCCGACCGGCGACCGATCCGACCTCTACGTCTTCGCCTACGGGCACGACTTCGCGGGCGCCCTCGCCGCGTTCTACGCCGTGTCCGGCGACCAGCCCCTCCTCCCGCGCTGGGCGCTCGGCAACTGGTGGAGCCGCTACTACCGCTACGCGGCGGACGAGTACCTCGCCCTGCTCGACCGGTTCGAGCGCGAGGGCGTGCGCTTCAGCGTCGCCGTGATCGACATGGACTGGCACCGGGTCGACTCCGTGCCTCCGGAGTTCGGCAGCGGGTGGACGGGCTACAGCTGGGAGCGGGCGCTGTTCCCCGACCCGGAGGCGTTCCTGGCCGAGCTGCACGCCCGCGGGCTGAGGGTGACACTGAACGTGCACCCGGCCGACGGCGTGCGGGCGTTCGAGGACGCCTACCCGGCGATGTGCCGAGCGCTCGGGCGCGACCCGGAGGAGCGGCTCCCGATCGCCTTCGACATCACCGACCCCGCCTTCCTCGAGGCCTACTTCGCGGTGCTGCACCACGGCCTCGAGGACCAGGGCGTCGACTTCTGGTGGCTGGACTGGCAGCAGGGCCCGCACTCGCGCGTCGCGGGCATCGACCCGCTGTGGATGCTGAACCATTTCCACTTCCTCGACAGCGGGCGCGGAGGCCGGCGCCCGCTCACGTTCTCCCGGTACGCGGGCCCGGGCAGCCACCGCTACCCGGTCGGGTTCTCCGGGGACACGGTGATCAGCTGGGCGTCGCTCGAGTTCCAGCCGGAGTTCACCGCGACCGCGGCCAACATCGGCTACGGGTGGTGGAGCCACGACATCGGCGGCCACCTCTGGGGCGTGCGCGACGACGAGCTCCAGCTGCGCTGGGTGCAGCTCGGCGTCTGGTCGCCGATCCTCCGGCTGCACTCCTCCAACAACCCGTTCCTCGAGAAGGAGCCGTGGGCGTTCCCCGCGGAGACGCGGGCCGCGATCGACGACGCGCTGCGACTCAGGGTGCGGCTCGTGCCGTACCTGCACACCATGAACCGCAGGGCCGCCGCGGACCGGACGCCCCTGGTGCTGCCCCTGTACTACGAGGCGCCGGGCGAGCCCGACGCATACCGGACGCGCACCGTGTTCCGGTTCGGATCCGAGCTCGTCGTCGCGCCGATCACCGCACCCCGCGACCCGGTGACGCTGCAGGGCGCGGTCACCGCCTGGCTGCCGCCAGGGACCTGGATCGACATCGCGACGACGATCGTGCACGAGGGCGACCGGAGCGTGCGGCTGCACCGGGACGACTCGAGCGTCCCCGCGCTGCTCCAGGCGGGCGGCATCCTCCCGCTCGCCGGGGAGCACGAGACGGATGCGGCCGCGAACCCGGCGCACCTCGAGGTGCTCGTCGCCCCGGGTGCGGACGGCGCCTTCGTGCTCGTCGAGGACGACGGCACGGGCACGACGCCGGAGACGGTCCCGACGCTCCGCACCCCGCTCACCTGGGACCAGGCGACCGGCACCCTCACGATCGGGGCGGCGGACGGGCCCACCGGGATCGCCCCCGAGACGAGGACATGGACCGTGACGGTCCTCGGACTGCCGGCGGACACCGTGGCGTGGGTCGACGGGCGGCCGCACCCGACGACCGTGCCCGGCTCCGGCCGGGTCCGGATCTCGCTCACCGCGGACATCGTCGCGACGACGACCGTGTCGGTGGGCCCCGACCCTCGACCCGCGACGCAGGACCGCGAGGCCCGCGTGCTCGCGCTGCTGAGCGCCGCCCAGTACCCCTACGAGGCGAAGGCTGCGCTCTGGAAGGTCGTCGGCGCTCCTCGGAGCGTCGCCGCGCGCATCGCGGAGCTGCAGGCGCTGACACCGCCCGCGCCGCTCATGGAGGCGCTCACCGAGCTCCTCACCGCGCGCTGACTCAGGCGGACCGGCGGCGGCGGAGGACGCCGTCCAGATCGGTGACGACCGGCCCGCTCTCGTGCATCGCCGACACGGCGTCGACCGGCCTGCGGTCGAGCGCCGCGACCTCCGGCGCCGCGTGCGCGGCCCTGAGCGCCTCGTCGGCCCGCTGCGCGGCGGCCCGGAGGGAGGCGGCGATCGCGACGTCGTCGCGGACCGGCGTCGCGGGCGCCACCGCCGCCGCCCGCTGCTGCTGCTCGAGGTAGCGCGGCTTGGGCAGCGGCACCGGGGTCCAGGTGGGGCGGGACGGCTCCGCCTCCTGCCACTCCGTGAAGCTGCGCGACTCCTCCGGCACGACGACCGCCTGGTCGACGGCGGACACGGCCCGGCGCGCGGCGGCGACCGTCGACGCCCGCTGCAGGAGCGCGACCGCGAGGAAGGCGATGAGGACACCGGCGGCGAGGAACTCCCACGTGCCGCCCGCGGCCACGTCGGAGACGCCCCAGCCCGCCAGCGTGATGCCCACCACGAGCAGGTTCGTCGCGAGCACCCGCGAGCGGCGCAGGCGGGTCGCGGCGATGTCCGAGACGGCGAGGGCCCTGCTGCGCGGCTCCCGCGGGCCGGCGCCCGACCGGGCGAGGGCCCGCTCCGCCTTCGCGTCGCGCGCCCGGGCGACGGATTCGGCGCGGCGGGCCGATTCGCGCAGCGCCCGGTGCTGCTCGGCGACGCTCCGCGCGGACACCTCCGCGCGCACCTCGTCCGGCACCTCCGCGGTCTCGGCGAGCACCCGGAGGGTCTGCTGCAGCCGGACGGCGGTGCGCTCGGTGCGGAGGTACTCGCGCCGGCGCAGCCACGTCGGCGTGAGGTAGAGGAGCCACAGCACGGCTGCGAATGCGATGATCGCGCCGCCACCCAGGCCTGCCATGGCATGACGGTAGGGCCGCGCCGGTAGCACGCCCGGGAGGCGGCGACGGCGTGTCGCGGGCACCCCAGATCAGGGGAAGGGGGTCTCCGCCAGCCGCCGGTCCGCCTCCGGGACGTCCGCCGCGTGCTGCGGAGCGCGCCCCTCCTGCCACCGCCGCAGGACCCCCTCCGGCACCTCCTCGGTCACGAGGCCGAAGCAGAAGTGGTCCCGCCAGTCCCCGTTGATGTGGATGTACCGCCGCTTGAGCCCCTCGTACCGGAACCCGAGCTTCTCGACGACCCGCAGCGACTTGGCGTTCTCGGGCCGGATGCAGATCTCCATGCGGTGCAGGCCGAGGGCCTGGAAGCAGTGGTCGGTGGCGAGCGCCACCGCCGTGGGCGTCGCCCCGAGGCCCGCGAACCGTTCCGCGATCCAATAGCCGATCGTGGCGGAGGAGAGGGAGCCGTACGCGATCGACGTGACGTTCAGCTGGCCCGCGAGCTCGCCGTCCACCTCGATGACGAACGGCAGCCCCTGCCCCGTCCTGGCGTTCTGCTGCAGCGCGCGGATGCTCGCCCGGGTGTCGAAGCCGATCGAGCCACGGGGACTCGTCGCCTCCCACTCGCGCATCCAGGAGCGCCCCTCCACGAGCTCGCGCTCCATGGGGCGGGCGTCCCGGAGGCGGATGGGGCGGATGCCGACCCTGCCGGAGCGCAGGGTGGGGACGGGCATGACCACGGGCTCAGTCGAGGCCGGCGACGAACTCGGCGAGCCACGGCCGCAGCTCCGGGCCGAGGTCGTCGCGCTCGGAGGCGAGCTGCACGATCGCCTTGATGTAGTCGATCTTGTCGCCCGTGTCGTAGCGGCGCCCGCGGAAGATGACGCCGTAGACGCCGCCGGTCCAGGCCGCGCCGGCCATCTCCTCGAGCGCGTCGGTCAGCTGGATCTCGCCGCCCTTGCCGGGCTTGGTGTGCTCGAGGATCGGGAAGATCTCGGGCTTGAGCACATAGCGGCCGATGATCGCGAGGTTCGACGGGGCGTTCTCCTTCGAGGGCTTCTCGACGAGGCCGGTGATCCGCACCACGTCGTCCTCGTCCGTGCGCTCGACCTTGGCCGCGCCGTACAGGTGGATCTGATCCGGGTCGACCTCGAGCAGCGCGACGACGGACGCGTCCCGCCGCGACGCCTCCTCGATCATGCGCTGCAGCAGCGGGTCGCGGTGGTCGATCAGGTCGTCGCCGAGCAGCACCGCGAACGGCTCGTGCCCGACGTGCATCCTCGCCTGCAGCACCGCGTGCCCGAGGCCCATCGGGTCGCCCTGCCGGAAGTAGTGGATGTCCGCGATGTTCGTCGACTCGCGCACGCGCTGCAGCTTCGCGTGGTCGCCCTTGTGCTCGAGCGTCGCCTCGAGCTCGTACACCCGGTCGAAATGGTTCTCGAGGGCGTACTTGTTGCGCCCTGTGACCATGAGTACGTCGTGCAGGCCGGCGGCGACCGCCTCCTCCACCACGTACTGGATCGCGGGCTTGTCGACGACGGGGAGCATCTCCTTCGGCATCGCCTTGGTCGCGGGGAGGAACCGGGTCCCGAGTCCCGCGGCGGGGATCACGGCCTTGGTGATGTGGTACGCCATGGGGTCAGGCTATCCGGACGCACTTCCTAGAATCGGGCTGTGGCGGTCGACCTCGCACCCCAGAAACGGGCACTCCGTGCCGAGCTGCGCGAGCGGCGCCGGAACCTGACCCGCGACGAGCGCGCCGCGGCGACGGAGGGCCTGACCGAGCGCCTCATCGCGCTGACGGAGGCGCTCGAGGTCCATTCGGTCTCCTGCTACCTCTCCGCGGTCGACGAACCGGACACCCGGCCGTTCGTGAACTGGGCGCGCGACGCCGGCCTGCGTGTGCTGCTGCCGATCACGCGCACCGACGGGCTGCTCGACTGGACCACCGCGACGGACGACGACGAGGAGGTGCTCGGCCATGCGGGCGTGCCCGAGCCGGTCGGCGCGCTGCTCGGACCGATCGCGATCAACGACGTCGACCTGATCCTGGTGCCGGCCGCGGCGGTCGACGCGACGGGGATGCGGCTCGGGTGGGGGCGCGGGTACTACGACAAGACCCTCGGGTCGATGGAGCGCTGCCCGCCGGTGTACGGGGTAATCTTCGACTCCGAGCTCGTGGACGAGGTGCCCCGGGAACGTCACGATCAGGCCATCGACGGCGTCGTGACCCCGACGCGGACCGTCGAGTTCTCCACCCGCTCAGCCCGCCGACGGAGGATCTGACCGCTCATGCCCGTGTACGCCTACAAGTGCCGCGACTGCGGCACCCCGCTCGAGGTGCACCAGGAGTTCAGCGACGCGCCCCTGACCGAGTGCCCGGTCTGCGGCGGCGCGCTCCGCAAGCAGTACGGCTCGATCGGGGTCACCTTCAACGGCTCCGGCTTCTACCGCACCGACTCCCGCTCGGGCTCGTCGTCCTCCGACGGCGGGGCGAAGTCGGCCGAGTCGAAGGGCGACGCGAAGCCGGCGGCGGCCCCGGCTCCGAAGGCGGACAGCGGCGCGAAGCCGGCCGCGACGCCGTCGACCTCCTGATTCCCCCGGCGCGTCCGCCGCGACGCGGCCGCCCGCTGCTAGACAGAGCGCCATGAAGGGTTTCAGAGCGTTCCTGCTCCGCGGCAACGTCGTCGACCTGGCCGTCGCGGTGGTGATCGGCACGGCCTTCACCGCGCTCGTGACGAGCGTCGTGACGAACATCTTCAACCCGATCATCGGGGCGATCTTCAACGCGAAGTCGCTGAACGGCGCGCTGGTCCTCGCGATCCCGCTCACCGCAGGCACGGCCGAGGTCAAGTTCGGCGCGGTGATCGGCGCGATCATCAACTTCGTCGTCATCGCGGCGATCGTCTACTTCGTCTTCGTGCTGCCGATCAACGCGCTCATGAAGCGCGCGTTCCAGAAGCCCGCCGAGCCCGCCTCCACCGAACCCGCGCCGCCGACCGAGCTGGACCTCCTCGCGCAGATCCGCGACCTGCTGGAGGGCCAGCAGCACGTGGGCGACCAGCGCATCCTCAACCAGGACTGACACCCGTCCCGTTCGATCGACGCTCCGTCCCTGATCCGACCGAGCGCTCGGTCGGATGAGGGACAGGGTGTCGAACCAGCGGGTGGTCAGCCCCAGTGGGGCGGCTTGTCGGCCCGGAGGCGCGCGTCGTTCGGCCCCTCCGCGTCGCCCCAGGTGCGCGCTTCGTCCTCGGCGGCCCGCTCCCCCGACGACGGCGCAGGGTCGGAGCCCGGCACCGGTTCGGTCCGCACCCGGCGGTGCCGGCGTCGCGGCTCGGTCAGGTCCGCACCTCGATCACGGGCGTGGTCGTGGTCAGCGGCGACGGCTCCCGCGCGCCGAGCGCGATCGCGATCCGCCCGGCGATCGCGTCCGGGTCGCTGAACAGGTCGAAGCTGTGCACCCGGAGGTAGTGCCAGCCGAGTCGCTTCAGCATCTCCGGCCGGAGCCGCAGCCCCTGGCGGAGGCTCGCGCCCTGCAGGGCCGCGTCGGTCTCCACGGTGATCGCCCGAGCGCCGTAGGAGGCCACGAGCCCGAGCTTGCCGTGGTACCCGAGCGACGCCTTCATCCCGAGTGCCCGCAGCCGCCTGGCGAGGTCGACGAGCATCGCGTCGCGGTCGTCGTCGATCGCGGCGTCCGCGATCCGCCCCTCCGCATCGGCGAGCAGCCTGCGGAGGGCGAGCACGCCCGCGGGCATCCGGTCCCCGTCGAGGTCGTCGGGGCGGAAGCAGGACACGATCGCGAGGGACCGACGCGCGCGCGTGACGGCGGCCGCCAGGAGACGCTCGCCGCCGGGCCGCGCGAGCGGGCCGAGCTGCGACAGCGTCCGCCCGTGCGGTGTCCGACCGAATCCGACCGACAGGATCACGCGGTCGCGGCTGTGCCCGACGGCCTCGGCGAGCGTCACGACGATGAACGGCTCCGCCTGGTCCCGCGTGAAGAACTCGGTGACGTCACCCCGGCGCACGAGCGCCTTCATCACGGCCTGCTGCACGCGGATCGCGTGCTTGGCGCTGCCCGAGATCACCATGAGGGACTCGCGCGGACGCGTCGCGGCGTGGTCGAGCACGCGCTCCACGACCCGCTGCACCTCCGGCTCGGTCGCCTCGACGGCGCCCGTCTCGGCGTCCGGGAGACCGTGGCCGTTGTCGACGTAGTCGAGCACGAGGCTGCCGTGTCCGAGGAACGTCCCCGCCCAGGGGATGCTCTCGATGCGCCCGTCGTAGAACCGGCGGTTGACGAGCTCGGCGAGGTCCTCGCCGCCCGCCCGGTAGCTGGTCGTCAGCTCGACGGTCCTGACCAGGTCCGCGATGCGGGAGAACACGCTGTCCGCGTGCCGCTCGTCGAGCCGCTTCTGCGTCTCCTGCTCGTGCTCGCTCTCGCGGATCGCGATGTCGAACGGCATCGGCGTCTGCGTCACCGGGTCGCCGAACACGACGACCTGCTTCGCACGGCGGATCGCGCCGAGCCCCTCCGCGAACGAGAGCGCCCCGGCGTCGACCACGAACACCGTGTCGAAGGTCACCTCGCCGAGCGCGTGCACCTCGTACGGCGACGCGAGCCACACGGGCGCGAGCAGCTTGATCAGGTGCGGCGTCTCGCGATGCAGCACCGCGGGATCGTCGACCTTCGTCTGCAGCAGCTGCCGGAGCGCCTCCGCCTCGGAGCCGCGGTCGGCCAGCGCGAGCCGCCACGAGTCCGCCAGCTGCCAGGCGAGCCGCTTCGCGTTCGCGCCGGCGTGCGCCTCGTCGACGAGACGGAAGTCCTGCTCGAGCCGGTCGAGCACCGTCGTGTTCGCGCCGAGCAGGGCGGGGTCCTCGGCCAGGAGGCGCTCGAGCACGCTCTTCCACCACGCCAGCTCGAGCTCGGCGCCGACCCGCTCCGGCGGGACGTGCCGCCCAGCGAGGTCCTCGAGCAGCGGCGCGAGGTCCTGCGCCTTCAGGCGGCTCATGACCGCCTGCCGGTCCTGCAGGTTCTCCAGCGCGTCGGAGTCGGCGGCGAGCGCCGCGAGCCGGTCGCCCAGGTTGTCGATCGGCTCCTGGAGGAGGGAGTCCGGGGTGCCGGTCAGCCCGAGCGGCTCGTCGAGCGCGGCGAGGTCCGCGGCGGCGGCCTGGAACTCGGTCCAGACGTCGGTGACGCCCGCGGGGACGTCCGGCGCCATCCCGCTCGTCACGAAGCGCTGGTAGAGCACCCGCTGCTGCTGGATGCGCTGCAGCCAGTCGTTCAGGTCCGCGACGTGCACGCCCGGCCGGAGGTACTCCTTCGCGAGGCGCTTCAGGCGGCGGCGGTTCACGCTCGACATCTCGCGCGAGTCCCGGCGGGGCCCGGTGGCGATGATGAGCTCACCGAGGGACCGGTCGAACACCGCCGGCTGGAACTTGTCGAGGGTCTCGCGGATGTCGAGCAGCAGCTTCAGGTAGACGCCGAGCTCGGCGATGGTGCCGAAGGGGCGGAACCGCGAGCCGGCGATGAGCGCGTCGGCCCGCTCGAGGAGGCGCGGCACCTCGGTGGCGTGGACCCGCTTGGCGAGCTGGTGGGCCTGCGCCGCGCCCTGGCCGTCGGCGAACGTGGCGCCGTACCAGGGCGAGTCCATCGGCCCCACGCGGAACTCGCCGAGCGTCGCGGCCCGCAGCAGGTCCTCCTGCACGGCGCCGCGATCGGTCGCGAGCGCCTCCATCGCGCGGGTGGACAGCCGGGCGGTCGTCGCGGGCGGGCTCGGCAGCAGCGCGAGCCGTGAGAGCTCGCCGAGCGCGTCGAGCACGCTGACCCGCAGCACCCGGTCGCGCCGGCCGAGCGCGGACCGGTAGTCGAGCAGCACCGAGCGGAGCCGGGTGAGCGCCTCGTCGACCTCGCCGGTCTCGGCCGCCTCGGCCTTCTCGTTGCGGGAGATGGCCTGGATGAGGTCCCGCCGGACGGTGCGGCTCGACGCGGTGAGGCCGGGCAGCCCGATGTCGGCGAGGCGGCCGGCGACGGACCGGAGGGTCGCGTGCCGCGGGCTGACGACGAGCACCCGCTTGTGCTGGGCGACGAGCGCACCGATCGCGTTGACGATCGTCTGGGTCGCGCCCGTGCCGGGCAGCGTGTGGACCGCGAGGTGGTGGCCGGCCGCGATCTCGGCGACGGCCTGCTCCTGCTCCGGGTCGGCGTCGAGCAGCGCGCCGTCGAGCGTCGGCGGGCGCTGGTCCTGCGGGATCACGTCGACCCGCTCCGTCGCGCCCGTGATGCGCGCGATCGCGGTCGGGTTGCCGGCGACCGCGTCGATCACCGGGTGCGACAGGTCCTTCGCGTCCGCGAGCAGCGCCGCGCCGACCTCGCCGAAGGAGGAGATGAGCAGCCGCGGCTGGACGCTGAAGCGCTGCAGGTGGCTCGTCAGCTCGCGCAGGCGGTCGATGACGGGCTGCGGCTTGAACGCACCGGCGGACAGGGCGAGCGACACGAACGCCGCGGGGTCGAGCCGGATGTCGTACTGCTCCCGCATCGCGGCGACGAGGCCGGGGTTGAGCTGCAGCGCCCCCTTCAGGCGGAGCTCGAAGTCGCGCCCGTACCGCCGGATCGCGAGCGGCCGCAGCAGCACGGGGCCGCGGAAGTCCTGCTTCTCGAACCGCCACTCGGCGAGTCCGATCGCGAGGTGCATGCCGTCGAGGCCGCGGGTCGCGGCGAGCTCGACGGCCTTCGCGGTCAGCGTCGACGCGGCGGCGCTCGCGGTGCGGAAGGCGATGTCGTCGCGGATGAGGTTCGACAGCAGCGTGGTCTTGCCGGTGATGAACTGGGCGAGACCGGACGGGTGCGTGGTCGACAGCTCGATCCGCGTCCGGACCGAGTCCTCGAACCGGATCAGCGGCGACTCGCCGCCGACGTCGGCCAGCTCGTCCCGCCACCGCTCCCAGGCTCCGACCGCGCCGTTGACCGGCGTGTACCTGGCGTCGCCCACGCTCACCGCGTGCGCCGCCCCGGACACCCCACCGGTGCTCGCGACGCGAGGCGCGGACGTGTCCGTCTTCTCCTCGGTCTCGTCGGCATACAGCACGCTGCCACTGTAAGTCGGGGTCCCCGCCCCGCCCGGGCCGACGCGCGGCGTGGCGCGACGCCCGGTGGGCTGCGGGACGGGAAGACTGTCCGATCCCGTCCCGCAGCCGGCGCTCACCGCAGGATCAGGATGTGCCCGGGCGAGGTGTCCGCGCCCTGGGTAGCCGCGACCGGAGCGGTGGAGGCGAACAGGTGCCCGTCCGCCCACTCGACGGCGGCGGCGCCGGGCAGCGCCGCGACCAGCTTCGGCCCCTTGGACGTCGGGGTGTAGACGCCCTGGCCGAGCTCGACCACATAGATGCAGCCGGACGGGGAGACCGCGAGGTTCGTCGCCTCCTGGAACCCGGTGGCGATGCGGTGCGAGCGACCGTTCCAGCCGATCGTGTACACGCTGCCGAGTCCGCCCTGACCGCCGGGCAGGGTGGTGACGTAGATGTGGCCGCGGGCGACCTCCACGTCGGTCGGCACCGGCTCGAACCGGTAGGTGAGCCCTGCGCACGCCGGTGCGCCGAGCTGGGTGGCGAGCGCGGGGGTGATCTTCACGGGCTGTGCCGGGAGCACCGCGACCGTGGAGACGTGCCCCCACTTCGACACCCGGAGGATGTCGTTCGCGCCGGCGTCCGCGATCAACCACGACCCGTCCCCGAGCCCGGCGACGGCGTACGGGTGCGAGTCCTTCTGGCCCCGGTAGCTGATCGGCACCCCCTGCGCGTCGAGCGCCTTCCTGCAGGTCTCGCCCACCTTCCACGGCTGGGTGAAGCCGTAGCGGGTGCGGCCGTCCGGGTTGTGACGCGCCTCGTACGCCGCGAGGTTCACCTGCAGCACGCGCTTGCCGTGCCGCAGCACCGTGAACCGGGTGTCGGAGTGGTCGGCGTTCGTCGTCGTGTACCCGATCGCGCCGTCCCTGATGTCGACGCCGGCGAGGTCGCCGCTCGCCTCCGGGTTGCTCGTCACGGGCGGGCCGTAGGCGATGGGCTTCGGGTGCCCGAGGAGGTACAGCGCCGACCGACCGGAGTCGGCCACCGCGATGGTGTGGCCGGAGACCGAGAACTGGAGCGGCTCGACGTAATCGCCCGGCAGCGTCTTCCAGCCGTGTGGATGATGCATCGGCGCGGCGCTCGCGGCGCCGACCCCGGTGACGGCGGCGAGCGCCGTCCCGACGATGAGGGCCGCCGCAGCGACCCTGCTGGTTCTGAACACGGGATCCTTCTTCCTCGAAGCGGCGCGGAGGTGGGCGCGCCGCGCGTCACACTGCCCCGAGGCCTCTCCCGCCGCATGGGGGAAAACCCGCATTCCGCGGCTCCCGTCCGGTCTACGTACCCAGGTCTCCGGGGTACCGCGCACGGTTCGACGGGGGTACCTTCCGCATCGGCTCGCCAGCCGCTCCTCCCCCACCCGTCCGATCCCCCGCCGATGCGAACCGTCGAACCAGCAGCGCTCACCGCGACCGACGCGCACGCCCTGGTGGCCGGGAGCATCGCCCTGCACGACGCGACGGACCTCGACGCCCTGGCCACGGCGATGCGCGGGTGGATCGCGGATCTCATCCCCTACGACGCGATCGACGTCGTCGGGGCCCTCGGCCCGCGCGCGCCACTCAGGACGACCGCGGCGCTCGACCACCGCCTCGCGATCCGGACCGCTGGCGGCGGGCGCGCGCTGGTCGGCCTCGTCCTCGGTCGCCACCTGGCGCCGTTCTCAGCGCGCGACGAGGCGCTCGCCGCGCTGCTCGGACCGCAGCTCGGCGCCGCCGTCGATCACGTGCGACTGCGCGCTGCTCGTCAGGAGCAGCGCGCAGCGCTCGCCGAGCTCACGCAGCGGGAACGGCAGGTGCTCGCGCTCGTGGCCGAGGGCTGCACCAACCGGATGATCGCGGACACGCTCTTCATCGAGCAGTGCACCGTGGAGAAGCACGTCGAGCACATCCGGGCGAAGCTCGGCGCCAGGAGCCGCGCGGAGGCCGCGGCCCGCTGGGCTCGCGCGACCGTCTGACCCCCGAGCCCCTCCGTCCCCCGCCGGCCCGCACCCACCCGCCGGTCGAGGTGCGAGCGCAGCGAGCCCCGAGACCACCCCGCACCCACCATCAGTGCGTCGGCGTCCCCTGGTGGAACCGCAGCCGCCACGTCCCGTCGATCCGCTGCCACACCGAGCTCCGGTTGGCGACGAGCGTCACGCCCTCCTCGGGGTAGGTCGTCTCGCTCCGGTAGGTGAGCAGCGCGGCGTCGGGCCCGAGGTCGCGGATCCGGAGATGCGGTAGCGGCAGCACCGTCTCGAACGCCTCCGGCTCGCTCTCCATCGACGCCGCCCGCGACCAGTGCCGCCCCGATCGCCCGAACTCGTCGAAGTCGTCGGCGTACACCTCGCGGAGGTGGTCGCGATCGAATCGGGTCTCCGGCCGCCACAGCGACTCCTCGAGCACGGTCAGCCGGTCGACGTCGTCGGGATGCACTCTTCTAGACTGCTCTCCGCCGGCCTCTGTAGCTCAATGGAAGAGCAGTTCCGTCCTAAGGAAAGGGTTGGGGGTTCGAGTCCCTCCAGGGGCACCACTCATCACGTCCCGCCTGTGCCCCGCGTGGCGAGCCGCGAGACCGCCCGGATCCGGCCCGCTGCGCGTCAGGCGAACATCGAGGGGTGGTGCAGCCGGATCGTGGCGGCGAGCCGCGTACCGAGGTACGCCTGACCCTCGACGGTCGGGTGGGCCGTGCTCGGATCGATGACCGCATCCGACTGCCCCTCCGGGATCCAGTGCGT
>NZ_JBQCGC010000005.1:0-9706 GCF_051956055.1 Amnibacterium sp. | reverse complement strand
GTCATCGTCACCTCGTCGCCCTCCTGCAGCGGGGGCGGTGTGAGCCCGCCGTTGCGCCCCCAGAGCTCGCCGAGGCAGCCGCTGCCGGCGGTCCCGGAGCCGAGCACGTCGCCCGGCACCACCCGGGCGTTCCGGGAGGCGTAGGCCACCAGATCCCGGAACGGCCAGCCCATGTCCGCGAGCGTGTCCCGGCCGATCTCCTCGCCGTTCACCGCGACCACCATCTCGAGGTCGAGGAAGCCGTCGTCGTCGAACCGATCGGCGAGCTCGTCGACCGTCGTGATCCACGGCCCGAGCGTCGTGCCGAAGTCCTTGCCCTTGCAGGGCCCGAGCCTGACCTGCATCTCGCGCGACTGCACGTCCCGTGCGGACCAGTCGTTGAACACCGTGTAGCCGAAGAGGTGGCGCGGGGCCTGCTCGGGGGAGTGGCGTCGACCGTCGCTGCCGTCCACGCCGCCGATCACGGCACCCACCTCGAGCTCGAAGTCGAGCCGCTCGGTCGCCGGCGGGACGACCGGCTCGCCGCTCCCGAGCAGCGAATGCGGGTTGGTGAAGTAGAACGTCGGCGCCTCGTACCACTGCGGATGCACACCGGTCGCGTTGTCGACGCTGCGGGTGATGCCCTCCACGTGCTCCTCGAACGCGACGAAGTCGCGGATGGCCGGAGGGATGAGCGGGGCGAGCAGCTGCACGGACCCCACGGAGGGCGCGTCGTGCGGGACCGATGCGCCGAGCCGCTCGCCGAGCTCGAGCGCTCGGTCGAGCCCGTCCCGGGCGACGTCGAGCGTCGTCCGGCCGTCGGGGAGCTCGACGAGCCGATCGTCGACGACGACCCCGTCGCGGTCGCGGCCGTCCTGCCGCCAGCGGGCGAGCCGCATCAGCGCACCACCGCCTTCGCGCCGGCGAGCAGGCGGGACGCGGTCCCGCCGAGGACCGCCTCGAGCGCCGCCGCGTCGAGTCCGGCGGCACGGGCGCTGCCCACGACGTCCTCGTCGCCCATGTCGAAGGGGTCGTCCGACCCCAGCACGACCCGGTCGGCTCCCGCGGCCGCGATCAGCGCCCGCAGCTGCTCGGGGGAGTGGGTGAGGGAATCGAACCAGAGCCGACGCAGGTAGCTCGACGGCGGTTCGGCGCAGGACCGCGAATCGGGCCGCGTGCGCCAGGCGTGATCGCTGCGGCCGATCGACGTCGGCAGGTAGCCGCCGCCGTGCGCGGCGACCACGACGAGGCCGGGGAACCGGTCGAGCACGCCGCCGAAGATGAGGTGCGACAGCGCGACGGCGTTCTCGGCCGGCTGGCCGACCGTGTTGGAGAGGTAGAAGCGGTCGAGCCGCTCGTCCAGGCTGCAGCCGAACGGGTGCAGGAACAGCACGGCGCCCGTTCGCTCGGCAGCCGACCAGAACGGGTCGAGGCGTTCCTCCGAGAGCTCCACACCGGGCGCGAACGACGAGATCTCGACGCCGGCGAGGCCGAGGCCGAGCGCGTGCTCGAGCAGCGGCGCGCAGCGCTCGGGGTGCTGGAGCGCCACGAGCCCGAGGCCGACGAGCCGGTCCGGCGCCTGCGCGACGAGGTCGGCGACGGCCTGGTTCGCGCTCCGCGCGAGGTGCTCGGCCAGCTCGACCCCGGCCCACGGGTAGTAGTGCGACGGCGACGGCGAGACGACCTGCACGTCGACGCCGGTCGCGTCCATGTCCGCGAGGCGGCGCGGCAGTCGCGTCAGCCGCTCGAAGCGCTCGCGGATCATCGCGCCGGACGCGGCCGACGACACCGGGCCCTGCCTGACGAGGTCCAGCTCCTGCGCGGCCCGGAATCCCTCCGGATCCCGCTCGGCGACCTCCGCCTGGAGCGCCGGGAGCAGGACGTGGGCGTGCACATCGATGACCCGCTGCACCGCGGTGTCGGTCGCGCTCATGCCGGCACGCTCACGAGCTCGGCCACGCGCCGCATGAGGCCCGGGACGTCCCCGTCGCGCTTGTGCTGCAGCTGCCACTCGGCGAGCTGCATCGAGGCCTCCACGACCGCGGTCGCCCGAGGCAGCCGCCGGTCGCTGAACCGCTGCCAGAGCCCGTCGTCGACGGCGTCGGCCGACAGGAGGAGGTCGGCGAGGACCAGGGCGTCCTCGAGTCCCATCGCCGCTCCCTGCGCGATCGTCGGCGGGCAGCTGTGGGCGGCGTCGCCGATGAGCACCACTCGGCCGCGGTTCCACGGCCCGTCGATCAGGTGCTGGGTGAACCACGTGTAGTTGACGACCGCGTGCTCGTCGAGCGAGGCGCGGATCTCGTCCCAGGGCCCGTGGTACGCCTCGGCGAGTCGCCGCATGGTCGCGACCTGCTCCTCCGGCGACAGCACCGTCCGCTCCTGCGCGTCCTCGACGAGGTAGGCGTAGATGCGGTCCTCGCTGGTCGGGCAGTAGCCGGCGATGTAGCACGGACCGCCGTAGATCAGGTCGGTGCGGGTGACGTCCGCGGGACGCGGCACGAAGGCGCGCCAGATCCCCATGCCGATGCGCTTCGGCTGCACGTCGATGCCGAGGACCGCGCGGATCGTGGAGTGCAGGCCGTCCGCGCCGACGACGACGTCGTAGCGGTCGCGGTGCAGACCGGACCCGTCGTTCCAGATCAGGTCGACGCCGGAGTCGTCCTGTTCGAGGCCCTCGACCCGGGCGCCCCAGTGGATCCGGGCGCCGGCCTCCTCCGCGCGCTCCACCAGGAGCCGGGCGACGTCGGGCCGGTAGGCGCCGATGGTCGCGGGGTAGTCGGGGCCGCCGGTCTTCGCATCGGGGACGACCGCGAGCACGGTCCCTGCCGGATCGGGAGCGCGGAGGCCCACCTCGTCGAAGGCGTACGAGTGGTCCTTCAGGCGATCCCACACCCCCAGCCGATCGAGGGCCCGGACGGCGTTGCCCTGGATCGTGATGCCGGAGCCGACGGCGCCGACCTCGGCCTTGGCATCGAAGACGTCGACGTCGACGCCGTCCTCGGCGAGCAGGATCGCGGCGGCGGCGCCGGCGAATCCGCTTCCGACGACGGCGACGGATTCCACGGCGGTCATGGGGTGCTCCTTCGCATCCGGGTGGTCATTTGAGAGCGATCGGGTTCACGGGTGCACCGACGGCACGGGTGAAGGGGATCGGGGCGGCGACGAGCAGGAACTCCCACACCCCGTCCTCGGCGCAGTCGGCCGCGAGCTCGTCGAGGTCCCAGAGCTCGCCGATCGTGAGGCCCATGTTCGGGATCGCGATCTGATGCAGCGGCTGGAAGGCGACGTCGAACTCGTTCGGCCGCACCTCGAAGCCCCAGGTGTCCGTCGCGACGGCGGCGACGTCGTGTTCGTGCAGCCAGCCGGCGGTCGTGAAGGACAGGCCTGCGCTCGGACCGCCGGCGTACGCCTGCCACCCCTCCCGCCGCGCGCGGGTGAGGCGCCCGGTGCGGACGAGCAGGAGGTCCCCGCGGCGCACCTCGCTCGACGGCCCCTGGGCGGCGATGGTCGCGTCGAGGTCCTCGGCGGTGATGCCGTAGCCGTCGGCCAGCTCGCCGGACTCCTCGAGGTGCCGTCCGACGTCGAGGAGCACGCCGCGGCCGGTGAGCGCGGCGGCCATGTGCTCGATCCCCGTGACCTGGTCGCCCTCGCTCGTGACCGTGCGGCCGGCGGACCGGCCGTTCCACGCCTTGCCGCGATCGAAGATGTGGCCGAGCCCGTCCCATTGCGTCGACGCCTGCAGCGGCATCGCCACGACGTCATCGGCGCCCCCGATGCCGTGCGGGAAGCCCTGGTCGCCGAACTCCGCGTCGAGCCCGGTGTCGAGCATCGTGTGCACGGGGTTCGTGCGGCGCCGCCAGCCGTTCTGCGGCCCGTTCTCGTCGAACGCCTGGGCGAGGCTGAAGGCGCGCCCGCGCCGCACCAGGCCGGCGGCCGCGGCGCGGTCCTGATCGGTGATCAGGTTGGCGGTGCCGAGCCGATCGTCCTCGCCCCACCGGCCCCAGTTGCGGTACGCGTCGGCCGCGCGGGCGATCTCGCTCGCGGGGTCAGCGCGGTTCAGCGCCGCCGGATCCGTGGTCGGCCGCTCCGTCATCGGTCCTCCTCCGCGACGCACGTCACCTGCTGGGTGCCGAGGCCCGTGATGGACCCGGCCATCCGGTCGCCCGGCTTCAGGAAGATCCCCCGTGCCTGACCGTTGCCCGCCGGGCTGCCCGTGAACAGCAGGTCCCCCGGGAGGAGCGGCAGCGTCTGCGAGGCGGCCGACACGAGCGCCGGCACGTCGAACAGCAGGTCCTCGGTGGTGGCGTCCTGCATCGTCTCGCCGTTCAGGTCGAGGCGCAGCGCGAACGCCTCCGGCGCGGGCGCGTCGCTCGCCGGGACCGCGAACGGCCCGCACGGGTTGAAGCCGGGCGCGTTCTTCGCGCGGTACCAATCGGTCCCGATGGCCGGCATGTCGCGGCGGAACACCCGGTCGCGGGTGGTGATGTCGTTGACGATCGTCCAGCCCCACACGTGGTCGAGCGCCTCCGCCCGCGAGACCCGGAACGCGGGGCGACCGATGATCGCCGCGAGCTCGAGCTCCCAGTCCTGCCGGTCGCTGTACGACGGGAGCACGAGGTCCTGGTCGTCGCCGACCACGGTCTGCGGCAGGCCGATGAAGAAGTACGGCTCGCCGTTCGCGGCGCGGTCGTCCATGATCTTCGCGATCTCGGCGCGGGCCTGCTCCTCGCTGCGCGGGTCGTCCTTCGGTCGGTGCGCGAGGTCGAGGTCGATCACGTGCGTGCGGTAGTTGGCGCCGGTCTGCAGCACCTGGCGGGGCTCGACGGGCGCGGTCAGCACGACGGCGTCGAGGGCGAAGCCCCCTTCGAAGCCGCCGACCGCGCGGACGTCGGCCTCGACCTCCGCCCAGCGCGCGAACACGTCGTTGAGCGAGACGGCACCCACCGCGGCGAGGTCGAGCGGATGCACGCGGCCGTCGGCGAGGACACCCGGCTCGGCCGGCGCCCCTTCGCCCCGCCGGAATCGGACGATCGCGAACGCGGGGAGCACGTCGTGGTCGAGGGGCATCGTCGCTCCTTCAGTCGTCGGCCGGCACTGGCGTGGTCCATGCTGCGGGCACGAGCGGCATCAGGCCAGACGGTGTCGGCTATGCCCGACATCACCGCGGCTGATGCGCAGGCGTCGAACCGTGAGCACTTGAGCAGGCCGAGATCACTTCGGCAGGCTGGAACCGGCGGTTCGGGCCTGCCGAAGCAAAATCGGCCTGCCGAAGTGCTCGTGGTGGAGTCGCAGGCATCAGTGCGACTGATGTGGAGGATCGTCGATCTCGTCTTCCCTGATGTGCGTTCCGTGCCGAATCTGGTACGGGCCGCGACGGAAGTGGTCGGAAAGGGATCGAAGATGATCAAGCTGCTCTCCCATCTCTCGTTCGTGGCGATCACCACGCCGGACGTCGAGGCATCGGTCAAGTTCTACGAGGAGCAGGTCGGCCTCACGGTCGTCGACCGCATCGGTGACGACGTCTACCTGCGCTGCTGGGGCGACTACTACCGCTACTCCGTCGTCGTGAAGCCGGGCTCCGAGCCGTCCCTCGACACGATGGCGTGGCGCACGACGAGCCCGGAGGCGCTCGCAGAGGCCGTCAAGGCCATCGAGGCGAAGGGCGTTACCGGCGAATGGGTCGATGGACACGTCATCGGCCGCGCATACCGCTTCACTGGACCCCAGGGCCACGTGATGACGCTGCACTGGGACGTCGAGCACTACAAGGCGACCGGCGACCAGGCGTCCATCTACCCGGACCGGCCCGCCCGGCGCAGCCGTGTGCTGGGAGCGCCTCGCCAGCTCGACCACGTCACGATCGCCGCGCGCGACGTGGACGCGTTCGTCGCCTGGTACACGGAGGTCCTCGGGTTCCGCTTCATGGCCCGGACCGTCCTCGACGAGGCGCCGCTCTCCGTGTTCAGCGTGCTCACCACGAACGAGAAGTCGCACGACCTCGGCGTCGTCCTGGACGGCTCGACGCGGGAGGGCCGGGTCAACCACTACGCGTTCTGGGTGGACACCCGCGAGGACCTGCTGCAGACCGCGGACATCCTCATGGAGAACGGCACGCCGATGGAGTACGGCCCCTCGATCCACGGCATCGGCGAGCAGAACTTCCTCTACTTCCGTGAGCCGTCGAGCCTGCGGATCGAGGTGAACACCGGCGGGTACCGCAACTACGTGCCGGACTGGCAGGCGAACACCTGGAAGCCGTCGCAGGGGTCGAACAACTTCTACCGGAACAGCGCGATGCCGATGTCCATGACGGAGTCGTTCCCGCCGGCCGACGGCCCGTCGGCCACGGAGGAGGGCGTGCCGGACGAGATCCGGGACGCGCTGCTCAACCCGTACGCCGAGCACGGCCGGGGCTGACCCGAGCGTTCGGCCGCACCTGCCCTGGCAGGTGCGGCCGAACGCAGCGGTGCCGATGACGAGGAGGTTCGGGACGTATGAGCACGTGGGGCAGCGGGTTCGAGGGGCAGCGCATCGCCGACCTCGGTGACGGCACCTTCCGCAACCCGATCCTCGCGGGAGACCACCCGGACCCGGCGATCCTGAAGGACGGCGACGACTACTGGCTCACCTGGTCGTCGTTCGACGCCGCGCCCGGGCTGCAGATCCTGCACTCCCGTGACCTGGTGAACTGGACGTCCGCCGGCTTCGCGCTCGAGCGGCCGCTCGCCGTCACCTTCGCGGTCGACATCGCGAAGTACGGCGACCGGTTCTTCATCTACATCCCCTTCATCCCGGCGCCGTGGGCGGAGGACTTCGGAACGACGCCGCGCATCTTCGTCATCACCGCGCCGTCGATGACCGGTCCGTGGAGCGATCCGATCGACCTCGGCATCGAGTCCTACATCGACCCGGGCCACGTGGTCGGCGAGGACGGCAAGCGCTACCTGTTCCTCAGCCGCGGCAGCCGAGTCCGGCTCACCGACGACGGCCTCTCGACCGACGGGCCGGTCGAGCAGGTCTACGAGGGCTGGCGGTACCCGGACGACTGGATCACCGAGGCCTACTCGCTCGAGGGGCCGAAGCTCCTCCGCCACGACGGCCGGTTCTTCCTGGTCAGCGCCGTCGGCGGCACCGCCGGACCGCCGACCGGGCACATGGTGACGGTCTCCCGTGCCGCGTCGATCGACGGGCCGTGGGAGCACGATCCCGGCAACCCCGTGGCGCGCACCCGGAGCGTTGACGAGCCGTGGTGGTCGCGCGGGCACGCCACGGTCGTCGAGGGGCCGTCCGGCGACTGGTGGATGGTGTCGCACGGCTATGAGCACGGGTACCGCACGCTCGGCCGGCAGGTGCTGCTCGAACCCGTCGAGTGGACGGAGGACGGGTGGCTCCGGGCGCCGACACCGGACCTCGGTGCACCGCTGCGCAAGCCGATCGCGCCGGCGGGTCATCGGCACGGCATGCCCCTCTCGGACGCATTCGCCGGACCCGGACTCGGTGCGCAGTGGACCTTCCATGCGCCTGGGCGGGACGAGCAGGAGCGCGTCCGGTTCGACGGCGACGGGCTCGTGCTGGCCGGCAAGGGCTCGACGCCTGCGGACGCGTCGCCGCTCACCGTCATCGCCGGCGACCTCGCGTACGAGGTCTCCGTGTCCGCCGAGCTGGAGGGCGACGCCGAGGGTGGCCTCCTGCTGTTCTTCAACAGCGCGCTCTTCCTCGGGCTCGGGATCGGCGGGGACGGGATGCGGACGTACAACGGCGGCCGGACGAGCCACTGGCGCGAGCCGGCGCCCCGCGCCCGCACGCTCGAGCTGCGCATCCGGAACGACCGGCACATCGTGACGTCCTGGTACCGGGAGCCGGCCGGGGAGTGGGTCCGGCACGGGATCCGGTTCGAGACCTCCGGCTACCACGCGAACACCGCCGGCGACCTCCTGAGCCTCCGTCCCTCGCTCTGCGCCGCCGGGCAGGGCTCGGTCCGGTTCCGCGACTTCCGGTACCGCGCGCTCCCTTGAGTCCGGGCCGTCAGACGAGGCGGAGGGGGAGCGGGCGCGATCCCGTGCCGTCGGTGACGGTGATCGTGAAGTCGCCCTGCTCGACCACGAAGATCCCGGCCGGGTCGTTCGTCCAGAACCCGAGGTCCTCCGCGCCGAGCTCGAACTCCAGCATCGTCGACGCGCCGGGATCGAGCGTCACGCGCCGGAACCCCCGGAGGCGCTCCACCGCAGGCGCGATCGACGCGACGTGGTCCCGCACCTGGACGAGCACCACATCGTCGCCCGTGCGATCGCCGGTGTTCGTCACCTCGACGGTGACGACGACCCGACGGCCGGCGAGCACCTCGCCGAGCGGCACCTCGGTCGCCTCGATCGCGGCGCCGTCGAGGACGAAGCGGGTGTACGACAGGCCGTGCCCGAACGGCAGGAGCGGGCCGAGCGGCAGGTCGAGGTACTTCGACGTGAAGTGGTCGTCGGTGTTGTTGGGCCCGACGATCGCGACATCGGCCGCGTCGAAGCCGATCGCGCCACCGGTCGTCGCAGGGCGCCCGGTCGACTCGTGGTCGTGGTGGACCGGGACCTGCCCGGCCGAGCGCGGGAAGGACATCGGCAGCCGGCCGCCGGGGTCGGCCGCGCCGGTAATCACCCTGGCGAGCGCCGCGGGCCCCTCGAGTCCGAGGTGGAACGCGTGCACCACCGCGGGAGCGAGGTGCAGCCACCCGCTCAGATCGAGCGGTCGGCCGGACAGCGTCACCACGACGAACGGGGTACCCGTCGCGGCGACCGCGCGGATGAGCGCCTCCTGCTCGCCCGGCAGGCGCAAATCGCTGCGGGATGCCGCCTCGCCGGACAGGATCGCCGGTTCCCCGACCGCGACGACCACGAGGTCGTGGCCGGGGACGGCGTCGAGCACCGCGTCCAGACCGCCCGGCTCCTCGGCGAGGAAGCCGGTGCCCGGCAGGACGGTGAGCTCCGCATCCGGCAGCTCGGCGCGGAGCGCGACGTCGAGCGAGCCCGAGCGGGCGGCGAAGTGCTGCACCCACGCGCCGAGGTGGTCGGTGCTCGTCGCATACGGGCCGGTGAGCAGGAGCCGGCGGGGCCGGGCGGGGAGCAGGTCCCCGTCGTTCTTCAGCAGCACGATCGACCGCTCGGCGGCCGCCAGCGCGGCGGCTCGGGATGCCGCCGTGGGGGCCGTCCGCTCCTGCGACTCGTCGACGTACGGGTGCTCGAAGAGCCCGAGTGCCTCCTTGAGCCGCAGCACCCGCCGCACCGCGTCGTCCACCCGGGCCGGATCGAGATCCCCGGGGCCGACCGCCGGGCCGTCGTCGCCGACGACGCTGCCGCCCATCTCGATGTCGAGCCCGGCGGCGAGGGCGAGCCGGACCGCATCGGCCGCATCGGTCGCGACGCCGTGCTGGACGAGCTGCGCGACGCCGTCGGCGTCCCCGACGACCACGCCGCGGAAGCCCCACTCGTCCTTCAGCACGCTGCCGAGCAGTCGCCCGTTGGCGTGCATGGGCACGCCCGAGAGCGTGTTGAAGGACGCCATGGCGCTCGCCGCCCCGGCCGCCACCGCGCGCCGGAACGGTTCCAGCACCACGTTCCGGAGCCGCTGCTCCGACATGTCGACCGTGTTGTAGTCCCGGCCGCCCTCCGCGAAGCCGTAGCCCGCGAAGTGCTTCAGGCAGGCGGCGAGCGCGTCGGGATCGGCGAGCGACGCTCCCTGGTAC